>JAAYQD010000231.1 GCA_012519465.1 Candidatus Cloacimonadota bacterium | reverse complement strand
GAATCAGTGTTGATGCCACGAAAGTCTCGAATACGGGGGATCACGATGGAAGTGAGACGATCATAGAATTCATACATCACTTCACCGCGCAAAGTTACTTTGCAGCCGATGGGCATTCCTTCACGCAGCTTAAAGTTTGAGATGGATTTGCGGGCACGGGTCACGATTGCCTTGCGGCCTGTGATCTGCTCGATATCCTTTACGGCGTTATCCAGCAAAGCCTTGTTTTGCGTGGCTTCTCCCACACCCATGCTCACGATGATCTTTACCATACGTGGCACCTGATGAGGGTTTTTATAGTTGAAGTGCTTTTGCAAAGCAGGAGCTACCTGGCTTTGGTACTGTTCTTGTAAACGGTTCATATCTTGCTCCTTTACAGCTCGTCGCCGCTCTTTTTACAGACGCGGATGCGCACACCTTCCCGCACTTGCATCACGGGCTTGGATACGGCATTCAGCTTTTCGTTAAAGAGCATCACATTGGAGGCGTGTATGGGTGCTTCCTTGGTGATGATCCCACCCTGGGGATTGCGTTGGGAAGGCTTGGAATGTTTTTTGATCAGGTTCACCTTTTCCACAATCACGCGATGCTTCTTGGGAAAAGTCTTCAGGATATGGCCTTTTTTGCCTTTATCCTCACCGGAGATCACCATTACCAAATCACCTTTCTTGAATTTCAATCTGTCTGACATTTTTTCTCCTACAACACTTCCGGGGCCAGGGATACTATCTTCATGTAGTTTGCATCGCGCAATTCGCGAGCTACAGGGCCAAAGATACGTGTGCCCTTGGGCTCCATCTTTTCGTCGATTATCACGGCGGCATTATCCGCAAAACGGATATAGGAACCATCCGGCCGGCGCACTTCCTTGGAGGTACGCACGATAACGGCACGCTCCACGGTTCCTTTCTTTACCTTGCCGCCAAACGAGGCGGATTTGATCGCGACAACTATGACGTCACCCAAAGAGGCATATTTACGTCTGGTGCCACCCAATACCTTGATACACATGGCTTTCTTGGCACCGGAGTTATCGGCGATATTCAATATAGTTTGAGCTTGAATCATTCCAAAACCCCTTATTTGCTCTTTTCTACAATCTTATGCAGAATCCAGCGTTTACGTGCGCTCAGGGGACGATGCTCCATTATCTGGACCACATCGCCTTCCTTGGCTTCATTATTCTCATCGTGCGCCATAAAATTCTTGTTGCGACGCACAGTTTTCTTATAAAGCGGATGGGTGAATTGACGCAGCACTTGCACGACGATGGTCTTGTCGCTTTTGTCGCTGACGACGATTCCTTGTTTGATCATTTTTCTATTCAGAGCCACGATTTACCTCTCTGCCTTTTGCTCATTTTCTTTCACAATGGTGTGAATGCGGGCGATTTCTCTTCTCACAATGCGCATCCTATCAGGACGGTCAAGGAGGTTTCTTGCTTTTTGAAAGCGCAGGTTAAAGAGCTCTATGCGCAGCTCTTCCAGCCTGTTATTTAGCTCTTCAAGATGCAGTTCACGCAATTCTTCCAGCTTCATAATTCCACTCCTTCACGGGCTATCATCTTGGTCTTGATGGGCAACTTGTGTGATGCCAAGCGCATGGCTTCTTTTGCCACCTTTACATCTACGCCATCCAGTTCAAAGAGTACGCGCCCGGGCCTCACCACTGCCACCCAATATTCGGGAGAGCCTTTGCCTTTGCCCATGCGGGTTTCGGCAGGTTTGGAAGTGATGGGCTTGTCTGGAAAAATGCGAATCCACACCTTTCCCAAACGTTTCATATGACGGGTGATGGCGATACGGGCAGCTTCTATCTGGCGGCTGGTGATAAAGGCGTCTTCCAGGGCTATCAGGCCATAATCGCCAAAATCAATATTGCTTCCGGTCCAGGCGAGGCCATTGCGTCTGCCCTTCATCTTTTTGCGATATTTTATCTTTTTGGGTGCTAACATCTTCTATCTCCTAATTCAGGATGTCGCCCTTGTAAATCCACACTTTGATGCCGATCAGCCCATAAGTGGTATTAGCTTCCACGATGGCATAATCGATATCTGCTCTCAGAGTGTGAAGAGGAGTGCGACCCTGTTTATAACGTTCGGTTCTGGCGATTTCCGCACCGCCCAAACGTCCGGATACTTGAACCTTCACGCCCAAAGCTCCGTCTCTCATCACGTTGCGCATTGCCATCTTCATGGCACGGCGGAATGAGACACGCTCTTCCAATTGACGGGCTATCTCCATACCCACAAGCTTGGCATCCAGCCACATCTTGTCTATGGGTTCGATGTTGATTGCCACCGCAATGGGATTGGGGCGTATTTTATTGATCAAAACGTTCAGCTCGTTGCGCAAACGTTCGATATCTTCACCTTTCTTACCGATTACCAGACCGGGGCGAGCGGTGTGGATATCGATGGTGATGGAATTTGTCTTGCGTGATATCTTTACTGTGGATACCATCTTCTGTGCCAAACGCTTCTGGATATACGTGCGGATCTTGATATCTTCCTGCAGATAATCCACATAGGTGGAGCCTTTGGCAAACCAGATGGATTCGGTATCCTTATTCACGCCGATGCGATACAGAATGGGGTGTATTTTCTGTCCCAAATTTTCCTCCTATTCCAATTCCAGGGTTTGGATTTCCAAGGCGATATGACAAGTCGGCTTGCGAATCATAAATGCTCTGCCCTGTGCACGGGGCTGATAGCGTTTCATTTGGGGGCCAACGTCTGCCGTTGCTTTGGTCACATACATCTGATTCAAATCAGCTTTGGGGTCCTTTTGCAAGGCATTGGCGATGGCGGATTCCAACAATTTATCGATCAGTCTGGCAGAGCGTCGTTTGGAAAACTTGAGCAGGTTCTGAGCCTCAGCCACCTTCTTGTAACGGATCGTATCCAATACCAGGCGGGCTTTGCGGGCTGAACCACGGGCAAATTTAAGTTGAGCAGTTGCTTCCATTTATATTCTCCCTTATCTGCCTTTCTTCTTCTTATCTTTGTGACCGCGGTAGGTGCGCGTGGGGGAAAATTCTCCCAGCTTGTGTCCCACCATATTCTCTGTCACATACACGGGCACAAACTTATGGCCGTTGTGCACGCTAAATGTGTGACCGATAAAAGAGGGCAGGATCACAGATCGGCGCGACCAAGTCTTGATCACGTTTTTCTTGTTGCTAAGGTTGAGAACTTCCACCTTTTTGGCAAGGTGTCCATCCACAAAGGGTCCTTTTTTAATTGAACGTGCCATTATCTATTCTCCCTTATCTCTTTTTAACCGCTTTCACGATGTATTTATCACTATATTTCTTGGCTCTGCGGGTCTTGCCGCCCTTGGCGGGTTTGCCCCATGGCGAAACTGGATGTCTGCCGCCAGTGCTCTTGCCTTCTCCGCCGCCCATCGGGTGATCCACGGGGTTCATAGCCACGCCACGCACGCGGGGACGTATCCCCAGCCAGCGGGTGCGTCCGGCTTTGCCCAGACGGGTGTGGCTGTGATCGGAATTGCCCACGGCACCGATGGTGGCAAGGCATTCCTTGCGGATCAGGTGCACATCGTTTGAAGGCATCTTCACGTGCACATAATTGCCATCTTTGGCTACCAATTGGCCATAAGAACCGGCGCTGCGGGCGATCTGTCCGCCTCTGCCGCTCTTGAGCTCTATATTATGAATGGTGCTGCCCAATGGGATCTTATCCAGGGGCAGGGCGTTTCCTACGGCAATCTCGGCATCGGGGCCGCTCATCACCATGCTGCCAACGCTCAAACCTTCCGGAGCGATGATATAACGCTTTTCACCATCCACATAGTGCAAAAGCGCAATACGTGCCGTGCGGTTGGGATCGTATTCAATGGATGCAACTTTGGCGGGAATGCCGTGTTTGTTGCGCTTAAAATCGATCACACGATAGTGACGGCGATGGCCTCCGCCGCGATGGCGGGAGGTGATGCGTCCCTGGTTGTTGCGTCCGCCGGTTTTACGAATCGGGCGCAGCAGGGATTTTTCCGGCTTGTCTGTGGTGATCTCTTCAAAGGTATAACCGATGCGAAAGCGCAGGCTGGGGGTGGTTGGTTTGTATTTCTTAACTCCCATTTTTTACCTCTTAGGATTCAAAATCGGCGATCTTGTCGCCTTCGCGAAGGGTTACTATGGCTTTCTTCCAATCCGGACGCTTGCCGTTGTAACGGCCCAAGCGTTTCGGCTTGCCCATCATACGCACCGTGTTCACTGCCAACACTTTCACGGCAAACACATGTTCGATAGCCTTTTTGATCTCAATCTTGTTGGCGTTCATGCTCACCTTGAAGGTATATGTGTTATTTGAGCCTATCTGATAGCTGCTCTTTTCGGTGATGATGGGGGCTATTATAATATTGCGCGGATGGATCATGAGCTGAATACCTCCTCCACTTTACTGAGGGCATCCATCGTGAGGAGCACATAGTGGCTCTTCAATATCTCATAGGCATGCAGGCTGTCCGCACGGTCTGTCATCACACCAGGAATGTTGGTGAAAGACTTTACTGTGGGGATGTGGTGACCATCGGTTACCACCAGCTTGCGTCCCTTTTCAGGGATGATCTTGCCCAAAAGCTCTATGGCGCCCTTGGTGTTGGGTTTGTCAAAGTCCAGCGATTCCACGATGAACACGCGGCCTTCACGGGCGCGGTCTGTAAGCGCCACCTTGAGGGCAAGGCGCTTCTTGGTGCGTGGAATGCGGCGATACCAATCCTTGGGCAGGATGGCAAATGCGATGCCACCGTGCACGCGGATGGGAGAACGGCGGGAGCCCATACGGGCGTTGCCAGTTCCTTTTTGCTTAAACAGCTTTTTCGTGCTGCCAGACACCATGCCACGGCTTTTCTTTTGCACCGTGCCCTGGCGCTGGTTGCCCAGATACATGGTTACCACCTCATGCAAGAGCACCTTGGGGGAGTTTACATCCACATCAAAAATGCTGGCAGGAAGTTCCACTTCATCTATCTGTTTGCCTTGGCTGTCAAATCTTAATGCTTTTACCATTTCTTCTCTCTCCCTTATTGCTCTTTATAGATAGTTACAAGGGAATTGCGATGACCCGGAACGGCGCCTTTCACCATTATCAGGTTTTGCTCTGCATCCACCTTCACCACTTTTACGTGGCTGAGGGTTACCTGATCAAAGCCCATCCTGCCGGGTAATTTCTTACCTTTCATCACACGGCCGGGAGTGGCACACTGGCCAATGGCACCGGGACCGCGGAAGGATTCGTGCACGCCGTGACTTTGCTCGGCACCGTGAAAGCCATGACGCTTCATCACGCCGGCAAATCCACGCCCTTTGGAGCGAGAGGTGATGGTCACTTGTTCTGCTTCGCTAAAATAATCAGCCTTCAGCTCGCCACCAATCTCATAATCAGATATCTTCTGCCCATAAAAAGGACGGAATTCTCTCAGGTAACGATATATGGGACTGCCATTCTTTTTGAAATGACCAATCAAAGGACGCGTGCTGTTTTTCTCGCTTATCTCTTCAAAACCCAGTTGAAGCGCATCATAGCCATGAGTTTCCTCTTGGCATTTGGATACTATCCTGCAAGGGCCCACCTTCAATACGGTTACGGGAATCACCTTGCCGTTTTCATCAAACACCTGGGTCATACCAATCTTCTTTCCAATCAATCCCAACATAATCAATTCCTCACATTGGCCTTGATCTCCACATGTACCCCTGCGGGCAGATTCAGCTTTTTGAGTGCATTAGTAGTCTGCTGGGTGGGGTTCATAATGTCGATCAGTCTTTTGTGAACCAACATCTGAAACTGGTCCTGGGATTTCTTATCCACATGAGGGGAGCGAAGAATCGTGTACAAAGACCTCGCGGTAGGCAACGGAATGGGGCCAACTACCTTGGCACCGGTGCCACGTGTGCTCTTCACGATCTCTCCCACGGATTGATCAAGGAGACGGTGGTCGTAAGCTTTCAATTTTATCCGGATACGATTATCGGATTTACTCACTGGTTCCTCCACATTTTACACAAAAATGCCCCACTGATATCAAAGGCAGAATGGCCCTTGCCACCAAAATGGTGTGCATTTTGTGCATGGTTGTAAGTTAGACGGGGCACGGGAATATAATCCCACGCCACCACGATACTCTCACGAGTACCCTGGTTAAAGGATAACATCGTTCCTCCTTAAAAGAACTATAAGTCCCTGCAAAATCTGGGACTTGTGCTACACGGTAATTCAATATTTTTACAGTGAAGTGCATAAGATTTGAAACAGGCAAATCTGTCAAATGGTTTTTTAAGAATTTGGAGTTTTGAGGGATGAACCTTCACTGAAAACTGCAAAAATCATTTAACCTGACTACACCTCTTGACTATGCTGCCCTATCTCGGTCAAGCCTTCCTGCATGGTTCCCTATTAGATGCCGTTGTGATGCCGTTGCGATACCCAGCAGTTTGCTGGGAGGCGCAACCACATCGCAAGCACATCTCATAGGCAAGGAAGGCGGCATGAGGGGGAGATTATTCATTCGAGTGACATTGGAGCCAGCACAAAAAGCATGATTAGCGCGTCAAAAAAGCTCAGCCCCTACAATAGCTCATAACTTGCGCTATAATCCAGCCGGGACAAGACCTCATCAGTACAGCCCCGCGATAGTGCCAGGTAAGATTTTGCCGCAATCTCCTTAAAGTCCGGCGTCAGATAGCCCAGCTTCACCACTATCACATCTTTATCAAGATAATCAATATCCAAGGCCTGGAACATATCCACACCGGTAAAGCCGATATGCCGGGAAGTGATGATCAATTCAAAAGCATCGGTAGCAAAGAGGACAAGTCCACTGGCAAAGGGGCCAAAGCTTTGGACGTGCTTCATCACCTTTCCCGTCAGCTCTATCGGTTGAGTGTATTTACTGTCGTACCTTCCGCCCACCTTCAGAGTGATTGTGCGCCCTTGACTTTCTTTGCAAATTGCGTAGGCGGCATCATCATAGATCCCTGCCAGCAACACCTTTTTGGATTCAGACAGATGTTTCAGCTCACCACTCAATAATTGAATGATGGTAGTATTATCCCCGGTGGAACCAGCGGTGGGGTTGTCCCCTGAATCAGAGACAAACACCGGTTTACAATCATCCTGCAGAGCCAACCGCAATGCCTGTTCCGGTGGATAGGCAGGCGACGAAAAGCCAAAGCCGTCTTTCACTTCCTCAAACCTTTCTGCCAGTTGCCCTGCCAGTTCATCTGCCAGCTCCTGGTCATTATCAGTCACCACCAGGGCAGTCACGCCGTTTTCCTGGGCATCCGCCCAGGGAAAGCCCAAAAGATAAGATGCCGCACACACCCCTTCCCTACTTTCCACGGCACGCAGTTCATCTATCAATCCCTGCATCGGCTGGGTGTCCGTCTCCGATTTCTCACCGGCAATCAGGTAAGGCAGCTTCACCGCCGCCATGGTAAGCTTGATCCCGTGTGTCAAGATCATATCCGCCATCCGTGCTGCATGTTGCCCCGTTTCCCAGGCATCTATATGCGGCGCCGTTTTATAACCCACAAAGGCATCGGCATATTCCAGCATTCGGGTGTTGACGGTGGCGTGCATATCCATGCCGGAAACTATCGGAGTCTGGAGATAGCGCCTGCGGATTTCACTCAAGAGATCGCTTTCTGCCGAGCCAATGCCCTGCACCCGCATACTGCCATGCAGCGCCAGAACAAAGATATCCGGCTGTGGCTGATCTTCCAAGAGGGCAAAGAACCGCTCTTTCAGTCTTTGATACAAATCTCCATCCACCTCTCCATTGGGAACCGCACGGGCAAAAACCAACGGGATGAGGTGGCAATCCTCACGACCCCGAAAGTAATCCACTATCCCCTGCGCCTGCTGGTAGTGCACACCCTTTGTATACACTTCCTGCCCCTCAAAGATGATAAAATCATCCACTCCCGTCACAATGGGATTGAAGGTATTGGATTCATGAAAAAAGCCGCCCACGGCAATGTGTTTCATCGAATCAGTTCCTTTATCTTCTGCAATTCAGCCACATTAAGCGTGCGCACAGAGGCATCATCGCCGATACCACCCTGCAGGCTTAAGTATTGATTGTGATAGCGCATCCCGCCAGCAACAATATGGGATGCGGAAAGGTGTATCTCCCGGGCATGGGTAAGCTCCAATAGTTCCAAAACGTTCCCGGAATTGATACCGGAGCCGGGCATCACGATTACCCTCTCCCCCGCCTTATCCATCAGTTCCCTTATCAGGCTGGCGCCCTGCATCGCCGTTTGCCGTTGCCCGGAGGTGAGTATCCTGTTGATTCCCTCGGATATCAGCTCCTCCAGTGCCTGCAAGGGATTTACACAAAAATCAAACGCCCGGTGGAAGGTGACGCTCATGGGCTGTGCCAGCTGCACCAACTGTTGGGTACCATCCCTATCGATGGATCCATCTGGCAACAGCATCCCAATTACCACTCCATCTGCCCCCAATTCCTTTGCCCTCATCACATCGGCTTTCATCACAGCCAATTCATCTTTACTATTACAAAAATCGCCCATCCGCGGACGGATCAACACCATGAGGGGTATCTGCAAACCCTGCCGCACCTTGCGTATCATCCCCTCTGAAGGGGTGATGCCGCCCACATCCAGAGCGGCGCACAGCTCTATCCTACCGGCACCGTTTGCCTCAGCCAAAAATGCCGCATCAGGCGAATCCACACATATTTCCAGAATGATACCGGGCTGCTCTGTCATTTCAGCACATCCTTAATGGTTCTATACACAGGCTTGAGATACAGATCCTTCCAGATATCAAAATTGGCCACCTCCAGGCTGCTGCGTTGCCATAATAGCGCATCCGCCTTGTTATCCTGCCAGCGGCTTCTGATGCCAAAAAACTTCCTTATGCCACATTCCTTTTGCAAACGCTGCATTTGTCT
>JAAYQD010000230.1 GCA_012519465.1 Candidatus Cloacimonadota bacterium | reverse complement strand
CATCGATGATCTGTTACAAGAGATTAACTATCTGGAATATGGCGGTCTGGACTTAGCTTTTACCACTGAGGGATTAAAAATCATAGAAATCAATAGAAGACCCGACTTACGAGGAGTACAGATTTCCTCCCCAGCTCTAATTGATGAAGAATTTGTTGAGTTTCTCACACTGAGGGGTTTTCAAAAGTCAAAACCAATGAAGATGGGAAAAGCGTGAGTGTTGGGCAAATGGACTGTCGATCAAGCTGCACTCCAAGGATGCTTCTCAGATCTATATTAACCCCTAAAATACCCTCAGGGTGTCCCCCGTATTTCTTTTAGATTATACACAGTACAAATGGAGGAAGTGTGACATGGTCAGAAGGTTATACCACAAATATTTAGATTCATCACCAGCACTACAAAGGATTAAACTAATACGCAGGCGGTTTAGGGCAGCTTATAGGGTATTGATAAACAACAAAGAAGAGTTAGATTCGTATGAGAGAGCATTTGAAAGACACAAATCAAGATACGATCTCACGCCGGATGAACTGCATAATGCTCGTAAACATGGTTTCTATCCCCGCTCCTATTTAATATATGATTTTAAGAAATGGGGAATGGCACAGTTTTTAGCCGAAAGAGATTTCCACAAACTAGATTTTAGAGAACGGGGACTCTCTCCAGCTACTATAGATAAAAGAAATTTACCTCTTTTATTACAAAATAACGCCCACTATCTTCCGAGTCTTAATATCGCCATTGATAAGGGAAGAGTTCAATACATCATCGAAAATGGCTCATATCAAGAGGGAGATTTTGACTTGGAAGAGCTACTGCAGAGCTACCTCAAAAAGTATGCAAAGTTGATAGTTAAGCCGATTAGCTTATGTGGGGGTAGAGGAATATTTACGATAGCTAATACAATAAGTGAAGACACTATAAAACGGATTGAAAAAGAAGGCAATGCCATCATAAACAATGTTTTAATTAATGAAGAATATGCATACAGGATTAACCCCAGCAGCTTAAATACGATAAGAGTAATCTTTTTTAAAACAAAAAAAGGTGTTTTAAAGCCAATCAGTATGGTTCATCGTTTTGGTTCAACTGCGAATACCTGTGTGGATAACACCTCAGCAGGGGGCGTGGTCGCCGGTGTCGATATTGAGACAGGGGGGTTGAAGCATGCTTATACTTTAGAAAGAAAAAGAAACGATCTTGATACTCATCCATTAACGAGAGAGAAGATTAATGGCTTAATTATCCCGGACTGGAGTTCCAAAAAAAGAGCCATCGATGATCTGTTACAAGAGATTAACTATCTGGAATATGGCGGTCTGGACGTAGCTTTTACCACTGAAGGATTTAAAATCATTGAAATAAATAAAAAACCTGACTTTCAAGGAATACAGCATTTGGCTCCTGCCCTTATTAATGAAGAATTTGTAGAGTTTCTCAGGCTACGTGGCTTTCAAAAACCAAACGCAATCCAGCCAGAAAAGGAGTGAGTGTTGGGTAAAAGAACTGCTGGATCAATAAAGTGTTCCATGGATGTTTCTCATATATATGCCTACACCAAAACAACTCTCAGTACGCCCCTAAATACTATAAGGCATACACAGTATCAATAGAGGGAGTGTGACATGATCAAAAAAATCTACCACAAGTTTTCTAAATCATCACAAGCATTACAAAAAATGAACGTTTTGCGCAAACGGCTTCGTTCTGCATATCAAGTGTTGACTTACAGCAAAGTAGAGGTAGATGAGTATGAGAGAATATTTGAAAAACAAAAAGAAAGATACGATCTCACGCCGGATGAACTTCATAGTGCCCGGGAATTTGGTTTCTATCCCCGTTCCTATATGATATATGATTTTAAGAAATGGGGAATGGCACAGTTTTTTACAGAAAGAGATCTGCGAAAACTAGATTTTAGAGAAAGGGGAATTACTCCCGCTATCGTGGGAAAAAGGAATTTACCTATTTTATTGCTAAAAAAAGCCCACTATCTTCCGAGCCTTAATATCGCCATTGACAGGGGAAGTGTGCAATACATCATCGAAGATGGCTCATATCAAGAGAGAGACTTTGACTTAGAAGAGCTCCTGCAAAGATGCCTCAAAAAGTACGAAAAATTGATTGTAAAACCTCATAGCTTAAATCAGGGTAGAGGAATCTTTTTGATTTCCAACACATTAACGGGAGAAACAGTTCAGCGGATTAAAATGGGAGGAGGGTAATGCCATCATAAACAATATTTTAATTAATGAAGAATATGCATACAGGATTAACCCCAGTAGCTTAAATACGATCAGAGTAAATTTCTATAAAACAAAGCATGGGTCTTTAAAAGCACTTAACATGGTCCATCGTTTTGGTTCTTCTTCAGATGCATATGTAGACAACGTGTCGAGCGGGGGTATGGCTGCCGGTATCGATCTGGAGACTGGAGAATTGATGCAAGCCTACACTGTACGAAAAAAGAAAATCGATCTCGATTCACACCCTGTAACTGGAGAGCAGATTACTGGTTTAAAGATCCCGGATTGGAATTCTAAAAAGAGAGCCATTGCTGACCTCCTTCAAGAGATAAACTATTTGGAATATGGTGGTCTTGATATAGCCTTTACAACCGAAGGTATAAAATTGATTGAGATAAATATAAAGCCAGCATTAAGATCAATGCAGTTTTCTTCTCCGGCTCTAATTGACGAAGAATTTGTTGAGTTTCTCAGGCTGCGAGGTTTTGATAGGTCAATCCCAACAATTCCCGGCAATGCAAAAATATTGTGATGATGATTGGAAGATCTGATACAGAATTCCGGATGAAATCTTGCAAAAGAGAATATAATATAGGATAAACAACAAATGAAAGCAGTAATACTTTCCGGAGGTTTGGGCACACGCCTCAAACCCTTTACAGAAGTGATTCCCAAGCCACTCTTGCCCATAGGGGAGAAGGCGGTCTTGGAGATTCAAATTGAACACCTCAAAGCCAACGGTTTCAATCATATTTTTTTGGCAACCAACTACAAATCCGGATATATAGAAAACTTCTTTGGCGATGGCAGCAAGTATGGGGTTAAATTGATGGTAAGCAAAGAAGAAAAACCCTTGGGTACAGCGGGACCCGTCAAGCTGCTGCAAGAGCATCTCACCGAACCTTTTTTGGTGATGAATGGCGACATCCTCACCCAGCTTGCCTATAAAGACCTCTATAATTTTGCCATATCCAAAGACTCCCTGCTCACCATCTCTACCAAAGAAATCGTGACCCCTTTCCAATTTGGTAATATCCATACCAATGGCGATTACGTGAGTGGTATCGAGGAAAAACCAGACCTGCGCACCACGATCTTAGCTGGGATTTATATCTTCAAACCCCAGATCTTAGAGCTGATTCCCAATAATAAACGCTTTGGCATGGACTTGCTCATCCGAAAAATGTTAGATTTAAACCTGCCCATCACCCACTACCCAATCGAAGAATACTGGCTGGATATAGGCCAGGTGCAAGATTATGAAAAGGCGCAGGAAATCTATAAAGAGAAGTTTTGTAACGATAACTAAACACCCACTGCCGCACACATTTGCGGATAGAAAATGAAGGAAAACAAATGAAAGTTTTAGTAACCGGTGCCGACGGTTTCATCGGCTCCCACCTCACAGAGGCACTGCTTGCGGAAGGCTACCATGTACGCGCCCTTGCCCAATACAATTCCTTCAATTATTGGGGTTGGCTGGAAGACATCCCCCAGCACCCAAATCTGGAAATTGTTTCGGGAGACGTGAGGGACCCCAATTACTGCCGGGAAATCTGTGCTGATATCGATATCGTGTTTCACCTGGCAGCCCTCATCGCCATTCCTTACTCCTATATAGCCCCCGATAGTTATGTGGATACAAACGTGCGTGGCACCCTCAATATCTGCCAGGCGGCGCGTGATGCCGGGGTCAAACGCATTCTGTGCACCTCCACCAGCGAGGTATATGGCACGGCACAATACGTTCCCATCGATGAAAAACACCCCTTACAGCCCCAATCCCCATATAGCGCCAGCAAGATCGGCGCAGATGCCATCGCCATGAGCTTTTTTAATGCCCTGTCTTTGCCCCTCACCATTGTGAGGCCCTTCAATACCTATGGTCCGCGCCAATCTGCCCGTGCCGTGATCCCCACCATCATTACCCAGATTGCTGCTGGTGCCACACAGATCAAACTGGGAGACCTGAGCCCTACCCGTGATTTTAACTATGTGGAAGATACCTGCCGGGGCTTTATCCAGCTTGCCAAATGTGAACAAGCCATTGGTGAGACCGTTAATATCGGTTCCAACTACGAAATCTCCGTGGCAGATACCCTGAACCTGATCAAAGAAATAATGGATAGCGATGTGGAGTTTGTGACTGATGAACAGCGCCTGAGACCAGAGAAATCGGAAGTATTCAGATTGTGGTGTGACAATACCAAAATCCGTAAACTAACGGGCTTTGAACCTAAATATAGTATCAGGGAGGGTCTGGAAAAGACGGTGGAGTGGTTTGTGGAACCGGGGAATCTGGCGAAGTATAAACCGGGTTTGTATAATGTTTGATGCGGAGCATCAGTTGAGAGGGCTGCGCCCAGTTGAGCGCACTCGCAAGCTCGTGCTGTTGAGCGGCGCGTTGCGCCTGTTAAGTGTTTGCAAGCGAAGCTTGCTGCGCGGTTGAGAGGGCTTCGCCCAGTTGAGGGTTTGGCTCTTCGCGTGTGTTCTGAATTACATTTATGAGGTGGTAGATTGAAAAGACAGTATGGATACGAAAAGCTGGAAGTGTGGCAGGATTCACGCCAGTTGGTTAAAGATGTTTATCTCCTAACCAAAAAGATACCTGAAAGCGAGAGGTATGGACTGATTAGTCAAATTCAAAGATCTGCTGTTTCTGTAAGCTCAAATATTGCAGAAGGTTCTTCCAGGGTTAGCTGCAAGGATCAAGCTCATTTCTATCAAACAGCCTATGCCAGTTTGATGGAGTTACTCTGCCAGATGACCTTATGTTTTGATATAACCTATATATCTGAGAATGGATATAACACCATAAGAGATAAAATTGACAAGGTAGCTTATCGGCTTAATGCCCTGAGGAAAGCTGCCCTTCAAAATGAACAAAACAAGACCACACGTAAATGATACATAAAGCGCACAGACTTTCTCAACCGGGCGCAGCCCACTCAACTTGCACGCAGTGCATCTCAACAGGTGCGCAGCACCGCTCAACCGGCACACAGTGCCACTCAACAGCACGAACTTGTGAGTGCGCTCAACTTGCACGAGTGCATCTCAACAGCACGAGCTTGCGAGTGCGCTCAACTGACTACATTGGAGTCATAATATGAAATACAAAGACACAATCTCCTTCATCCGCTCCCTCTACCCAGATAAAGACTTCATCCCCCTGCACGAGCCCTATTTTGCCGGCAACGAAAAGAAGTACCTTGCCGACTGTATTGATACCACTTTCGTATCCTCCGTGGGCAAATACGTGGATCGTTTTGAAGAAATGGTAAAGGAATACACCGGCGCCAAATACGCCATCGCTACGGTGAATGGTACCGCCGCCCTACATATTGCCCTGCTATTGGCAGGAGTGCAGCCGGGGGATTTGGTAATCACCCAACCCCTCACCTTCATCGCTACCTGCAATGCCATCTCCTACTGCGGCGCAAAGCCCGTCTTTGTGGATGTGGATCCCGATACCATGGGCATGTCCCCGGAATCCCTGGAATGCTGGCTCACAGAAAACGTTGAAGTGGTAAGTTTAAATAGTTTTGAACTTGCAGATGTTCAGCCAGACGCTGCCTTCTCAACAGGACGAAGTCCGCTCAACCGGGCGCAGCCCACTCAACAGGACGAAGTCCGCTCAACAAGGCGCAGCATCCAGCCCTCCTCATTGATTGCAGTACACAAAACACTGCGCCGCCCAATTTCAGCCTGCGTTCCCATGCACACCTTCGGCCATCCCTGCCATATAGACAAAATCGTAGAGATATGCGCCCGCTATCACATCCCCGTGGTGGAGGATTCCGCTGAATCCCTGGGCTCCTATTATAAAGACCGGCATACGGGCACCTTTGGCAAATTGGGGATCCTCAGCTTTAATGGCAATAAGACCATCACCACCGGCGGCGGGGGAATGGTGCTGACTGATGATGAGCACTTGGGTCCCTTGGCAAAGCACATCACTACCACCGCCAAAAAGCCCCATCCTTGGAAGTTTGAACATGATATGGTGGGCTATAACTACCGTCTGCCCAACGTCAACGCCGCTTTGGGCTGTGCGCAGATGGAAATACTGGAGACCATCCTTGCCAATAAACGCGAGACGGCTATGCGTTATCAGGAGTTCTTTGCCGGCATTCCCGATATTCAGTACAGGACTGAGCCCGCACAATCGATTTCCAACTTCTGGCTCAATGTGATTCTGCTCAAGGATCATATCCAGCAGGAGCTATTCCTAAAAGAAACAAACGCCAATAAAGTAATGACGCGTCCCGCATGGAGACTAATGAGTGAACTGGAGATGTTCAAGAATTCCATTTGCGGAGATTTGAGCATATCCAAAGAAATAGCAGATCGGCTGGTGAATATACCCAGTTCCTGTAGAGTAGAATAAGCGTTGTACAATTATCTGCTGTATTGGTAACAAGTAATAAAAACAGTAAGATAGAATGGAATTGTAAATCATGTATTGTTTTCAAATGTACAGCTTTGCAAGACAAACAGGTTAACAGATAGTATAATTATAAGGAGACAGTATGAACAGGATTTACCTAAGGGCTTTTGAGCCAAGTGACTATATACTTATCAACAAGTGGAGAAATGACCCCGAAATCTCCAAATTGCTTGTGGGAAATTACAATTATGTTTCTCTGGAAAGAGAGAAGCATTGGGTTGCCGATAAAGCAATAAACGATAAAGAGAGTATGTATTTTGCTATTTGTTTGTTATCAACTGATGAAATGATTGGCTACGCCAGCCTGATGAAGATGGACCTGAGAAACCAAAAGGTTGAAGTAGGTGGGTTTACAATCGGTAACAAAAGTATGTGGAGACAGGGTTATTCAAAAGAAGCCCATATCTTGTTGTTCAATTATGTCTTCAACGCATTTCCGATAAATAAGATTAAAAGCCATTGCTTGGAAGAACATTATGTAACCATACGCACATTGACCTCACTTGGGTTCAAACAAGAAGGCATCCTGAAAGAGGAAGTATATAAAAACGGTGAGTTCAAAAACCTGCATATATATTCAGTGTTGAGAAGTGAGTACAAGGAAGCTGGTTTTTTAAGAGAATCATAAATGAGTATTTTTGGTCTCGACACCATAGCGGATACAAAACATTGGGATGAGCTGTATCACCTTCTGGATCCAGCCAAAAAATCTCCGTTTTTTAGCTCCGGATATTACCGTTCTTACGCATCTATAGAGGATGGGAAGACGCTGTGCTTTTGGGGAATGCAGGATGAGGATAACTTCCTTTTTTACCCCCTCATCAAAAAGAGCATCAATGCCCTGGGCTATGACTTGGGTGCCCAGTATTATGATATTTCTGGAGCATACGGCTATAATGGCCCCATTGGTAAGGTGAGTGATCCGCAGTTTATATATCTATTCAATACGGAGTTGCAGGCATTTTTGCAAAATAATAGAGTGGTGACAGAATTTGTGAGATATTGCCCCATCACGGGAAACAGGAAATATCACAACTATACCCAGCAGTTGGACGTGTTGGATAATGTGTTTATAGATTTATCCCAAGGCCTGGACACCGTATGGAGCGATTCCTTTGAATATCGGGTACGTAAAACAGTCAGGAAAGGGGAATCTTACGATTTGGTCACTCACTTTTTTAGAGGGCAAGAGATTACAAAGAGCCTCCTCGAGGTATTCTTTGAAATTTACAACAGCACCATGCAGCGCACTAAAGCCGATGATTTTTATTTCTTCGATTTCGATTTTTTCCAAAACCTCGCATCCAATCTGCAAGAGATGCTGCTGGTTTTAATTACATTTTTTGAAGATACACCCATCAGCACGGAACTGATCCTACTGGATGGAGAGCTCGCCTTTGGCTTTTTAGGCGGCACTCTCAGCGAATACTATCAATACAAAGCCAACACCTTTCAAAGATGGGAACTGCTCAAATACTTGGATACCATCGGCATCAAAAAATACTCCATGGGCGGAGGATCCTCCCGGGGTGATAGTGTCTATAACTTCAAATTGAACTTTGCCAAAGGCTGTGACAATCCCTTTTTTATTGGCAAAACCATCCACAACCCAGATATCTATGAACAGATCCAAGAGCAATGGAAGGCAAGGCATCCCATGTCTGCCTCACGCAGTGCCCACCTCTTGCAAGGCTATAGAAAATTAGATGGCTGATGTTTATAATGGACAAAGGCATCTGCCAAGGGGCTTGCCCATTAGATACGCTTGCGATGCCGTTGCGATAGCCAGCAATTCGCAAGGAGGCGCAACGGCATCGCAAGGGTATCGTATAGGCAAGATGCTAATATTCTAAGGTAGGTAAAAATATGAAAGCAAAATTGAAAGTTCTGCTCCCCGGTTTTAGCGGCAATATGGATGACGTGGTGATTTACTACAATTCCAAGCTAAACAAGTATATTGTCCGCAGGAAGGTGAAGCCCAAGTTTATGCCGGATAATACCATAACTCAGAAAATGCATAGCTTTAGACGGCGCATCGCCGTGACGGATGCATATCTTGATGATTGCCGGCGTTATATTGATCTTTTTAACCGCCATTTCCGCCGCCAGGGCAGAGCGATGAGCACCTGGCCAAATGTGTATATGAAGATAATGCGCGCCCTGGTAAAGGAATATCCTGATGTGGATTTTACCACCCTCACCCGTGAGGAGGTGTTAGAGCGGGATCTGCCCTGTAAAAGCGTGGCAGCTGCTGCAGAGGCTGGGTATTTGGAGAAAGTGCCGGGCTGGGAGAGCCTGGATAGCCTGATATAAGGCTATACGAGTGGTTCCTTATTAAGTGAGCATACTGACAGGCATAAAGTGCGGATCGTGGTGAAAAATTAAAGCTTAACAGATAGCCGCAAACACTATAAAGACAACATTCTAAGAAAACAGGACAAAGAGAAAGCATGTTATGATCAACAAAGTCAAGCTATGTATATATTTGGCAAACATATACCTTTTTACTATGATCTTGCCCGTGGTATCCCGATTTTTGGAAATTAGGGTTGCTGGCGTAAGCATATTTAGTGTGCAGCTATGGAAAGCAATTTTTATATTAACAACCCTATTTATGTTTTCCAGTGTTTTAACGAAAAAAAACATGTTGCTTCTTTTTTACTATACCTTGGTGGTAATGATGATTACAAACATAAGAAGAGGGAGAATATTTGGGGTCACGATATGGATGGATAGGATTACCATTCCCTTATTGATAGTAATCCTGCTCTATGATTTGTTTATTGCTAAAAACGATCCTCATTCTTTAAAGTTAATTGTTATCACCAGCTTGGTAATGATCTTTATTTCATGTATTATTAATATAAGAGGGCTTTTGTTAAATCCCTATGCGGCAAGAATGGTTGGAGGTGATACGGCTCTGGAAATCGCCAGGACGGGGATTTCCGGATATGGTTTTCATTCAGGGTTGCCGCCCTTAATACCACCTTTGGTCTTGTGGGCAAAAAAGACTGATAATAAGCTACAGAAATCATTCCTTTATGGTTTTGCCACAATTGTGATGATCACTGTTTTTTTAGGTGCTTTCACTGCGCCACTGTTGCTGGCAATAGCAGGGTTTGCACTTTCAATGGTTGGGCAAAACATCTTTCATAAGGGCTATTCCATCATTGTGGTTTTGGTGATTGTTTTACTATTGATTGTTGTCCCCCCCAATGTTTTAATCTCTAAAGCTCTGTTGGGGCTTGCAAACATAGCTCCCACTGAAGAAGTGCGTGTACGGGTTACGGATATTGAAACTGCAATAAGTTCTGGGGTTGAGATTGATGCAGAAACACGGGTAGAGACAACTGCAGAAGGAAGAATAAAACGATATTATTATAATTATGAAGTGTTTATGCGCAATCCACTTTTTGGCAATAGAGAATCCATTAGTGGGGATGGGCACCTATTCTGGGCATATCAATTGGCACTTTTTGGTATTGTGGGATTTTCTGCACTAATCTGGGTATTGGTAAATATTATTAAAACCCTACTTGCCCACTTGAGAGGTGAATACCGCTTCTTTTATTGGCTCTCCTTGGGATTATTAATCGTAATGGGCTTAATGAAAGTGATCCTTGGTGACTTTATGTTTTTCATTCCCTTGTTTTTGTCACCAGCCATATTACTTTATCTGCAAAATCAAGAAAATTCAAATAATAATTCATCAGCAGGATCAACACCAAACCAGAAAGAACAGCTGAGGTAAAAAGATACATCCATGTATAACAACATAATAACAGATCTTTTCAGTGGTAAGCGAGTGCAACGCCATTACCGTCTGTATAGCAAAACGCAGTGGTATGGCAAAGAAGAGATGTATGCCTTCAGGCTGGGTAAGCTGCAAAAGCTTATCAACCACGTATATCAGCAGGTGTCATATTATAGGAAATTGATGGATGAGCTGGGGATGTGTCCACAAGACGTGAAGTCTCTTGATATCCTGCATAGCTTCCCCATCCTCACCAAAGAAATCATCATGCAAAACTATCAGGATTTGACTCCCGCCAATATCCGGCAGATTAAGGGAGTAAAAGAGAGCTATACCGGTGGTACCACGGGAGGGGCGCTCCTCAAAAGAAAAGATGCCCAAGTTCGCAGTTCCAGTTGGGGAGCTTACAAAAGATTTTTGGATTGGATGCAGATAAAGCCCAAGGATCAGAAGCTTGATTTGTCTGGTGGATTTGGCAAGGGGAAGCGCTCATTAAAACAGCTAACTAAATTGCTGATTAATAAGCTAAATCATGAGATTCCCGTGGATACCTATGGGGATTATGCATCCAATCTTCTGTACATAAGAGATCTCCTAAGTAAGCATCATATAGCCTTGATCAGAGCCTATCCACAATTCTTGTATAACATTGCCCAGGATTTGGATTCCCAAGGTTTGCGCTTTCCCGTGAAGACCATCATGACCACCGCGGAACCTCTGTTACCACAGCATCGGGAACTCTTTGAAAAGGTGTTTTCAGCGGAAGTTTTTGATCAATATGGATGCGGGGAAATCGGTGGCATAGCTTATGAATGTCCCGCACACACAGGGCTGCATATCACGGAGGAGAGAGTGATTGCAAACACCAAGGATAATGGCGAGTTTCTGTTGACAGACTTGGATAACTATGCGATGCCCTATATTAACTATTGGAATGGGGACGAGGCGGAATTTGACCCTCAAGAATGTAGCTGTGGCAGAAAGAGCCAAAAGATCAAGTATATCAAGGGCAGGGTAGTTGATTATCTCCACGGTATGGAGGGCGAAAAGCTGCATAGCTCCTATATCTGGAAGATCCTTTTTGAAAGCGGCATCGGGCAAAAGATTGGTTTACAGAAGTTTCAGGTTCTGCAAAAGAAAGATACAAGCTTGAAATTCAGATATGTGGGGGAGCAAATGAGTAAGGAAGATGAACTGGTACTTACTCAACTGATAACAGATAAACTGCCCCAGGTTAGGGTTGATTATATCCAAGAGACGGATATCGCCAATGCGAAATCTGGAAAATATCGACCCATAATCAGCGAAATACAGGGCATGCATAGCATTTCATAACCTGTTAGATAGTTTTTTGTAAAACAACGATAAGAGTAGCAAATGGAACTAAGTAGAGCAGTAGAGATCATAACCTTTCTGGCTGATGGCATAGACCCTTTTTCCGGGGTTGCACTTGAGCATGACAGTGTATTTCAGAAACCTGATACTATTAGAGCCTTGTATAAGGCTCTGGAGATCATGAAACAGAAAAATAAACAATCCCAGCGAAAATATGAGGCTCCGGAAAATACGGGTAAGGCATGGACACCTGATGAAGAATCTCTTTTGATACGCGAATTTGAAGCTGGAACCTCGATTCGTGAGATTGCCGCTAAATTACAAAGAACTTCTTGGGCAATAAACTCACGCTTGATGAAAATGGGCAGGATTAAGATCTAACCCATCTGTTTTAAGACATATGCTGTTCAATAATGCTTGATCTCAGAGTATACTGTGATGTAATTCAAAGAAGTGATAGAATTATTGATTGGCTTGTTAAGATTCTGTACTTTGGCTGAAAACTTGAAATACAAAAACCCATATTTCATTTTGAAGTCTCAAAAGTGAAATATAGAATTCCATATTGCGATTTGGGTGAGATATGGATAGATTCACCTTGCAAATACGCCTCAAAACAAATCAAATTCTAATGAATAATATCAATAATGATTATATTAAAGAAGACAAGTCATGAATAGATCAGATCTTAGCTTTTTCTTACTTGGTAAAAGGTATGGCTTCGATCTCCGGAACATGGTGAAGTTTGTAAATGAAAACCAATACTGGAGTGAAGATCAAACCCATGCCTATCAGTTGCAGAGGCTACAGCTATTGGTGACTCATGTTTATCACAAAGTGCCACATTATCGTAAGGTGATGAAGCAGCAAGGGATGGAGCCGGAAGACCTTAAATCACTTGAAGATTTGCAACATTTTCCTATAATCGGTAAAAGCGATGTACGGGCAAATCCTGATGATTTTATCGCTTCAGACTTCCAAACCTATCGCCCTCTACCACGCTCCAGCGGAGGAACCACGGGTATTCCCTTTAAATACTACAACGATACAGCCAGTTGGGGCTTGAACTGGGCTACCAAGATTCGGGCTTTTGAGTGGGGTGGCTACCATCTGGGGGGAGATAAAATTGCCATCCTAAAAGGTGGGTCCATGTACAACGAAGGTAAGATAGGCCTTAAAGCGAGGTTGTGGCGCTGGACGCAGAGGAATTACTCCTTTAATATCATGCACATGAGCGATGAGCAGATGAAATTGTATGCCCAAGATATAGCATCGCAAAAAATCCGCTTTATGCGAGGTTATCCTTCGGCAATATCCAGCTTTGCCAAATGGGTGCAGCAGCATAATATCCAACTTAATATGGATAAGATATTCACCACTGCTGAAATGCTGTTGGAGGCAGATAGAAAGAGCATAGAAGAAGCCTTTGCCTGTAAAATAATAGATACATACGGCTGTGGAGACGGGATGGGCGGCGCCAGCCAATGTGTGCTATCGCAAAAATATCATATTAATACCGAGACCAGTATCATGGAGATTTTGGATAAAGATCTCAAAACGAATACACTACCTGGAGATACAGGCGAGATTGTGCTCACCTCTTTGCACGATTATGCCATGCCCCTCATCAGATACACTCCCTCAGATCAAGCCATACCCAGTGCCACTCCCTGTGAATGCGGGATTAAGCTGCCCGTATTGGATAAAATAGTGGGACGGGTGTCTGATGTATTCTACCTGCCCAACGGCAGGGTACTCAATGGGCTCTCCATCCCGTTTGAGGCTTGGACTGACAAGCTTTCCAAATTTCAGGTCATCCATGAAAAACCGCTTTTGATAGTGATAAAACTTGTTGTCACTCCGGCATTTACTGCCAAAAACGAGCAGGATATTTTAGATTTATTAAAGCATAATGCTGGAGAGGGAATAGCCATAGAGGTGCAGATTGTGGATGATATCCCCCTCAGCGCCGCCGGCAAGCATAAATACGTAATTTCAAAGGTGGAATATTGAAAGATAGCATCACTATTATCAGCAGCAGCAGGATGGGTCCCGGCACTTTTGAAGCCAAATTTATCCCTCTCAGCAAAGTGCAGCAAGTGGATAAGATAATAGTGGCAAGAAAAGAGCGGGGACCGGAGATCTCCAAGCTATCCTATCATGTGTTGCCCAGTTTGTGCAAGAATCCTTTTTTGAACCTGCTTATCACACCCTTCATTTTGGCAAGGCTGGTAAAAAAGCATAAAGCGAGGCTATTATTGGCATATCATTATATACCACATTTTTACCTGGTGTATATAGCAGCCAAGTTTACCGGAACGCCGTATATCTTAGGTCAGACAGGCACGGATGTGCACCGTCTGGCGGCTTTGCCCGTCAGGGGCTGGTTTATCCGCAGGATAATCAAACATGCCTTGTTTTTCAATGTTCCAGGCTCCCGGTCTCAGAAACGCTGGAACGAAATGGGTTTTGATAACGTACATGTTTTACATAGCACCATTGATACCGAACGTTTTATCCCCTCCATTTCGGATACCAAGGAATTTGATTTCATTTATATTGGGCGTTTGGAAGTTTATAAGGGGCTACCCCGGATATTTAATGCAATGGAGGAGCTGGTAAAGATTTATCCTGATATAAAGATGGCAGTGGTGGGCTATGGCAGTTTGGAAGAAGAATTGAAAACAGAGGTGCGAGAAAGAGGCTTGAGTGGCAATATCAGTTTTCACGGTTTTCAAAAGGATACCCGGGCCTGGTTACATAAAGCGCGAATTTTTGTGATGGCTTCTGATAACGAAGGCTTGCCTTGTGCCCTGATGGAAGCGATGAGCTGTGGGATGGTATGTATCTCCTCCT
>JAAYQD010000229.1 GCA_012519465.1 Candidatus Cloacimonadota bacterium | reverse complement strand
TTTTGGTCCTGGAGATAACTATCACCTGCAAAATTCCCACGTATTGCCGGCGATGATCCGCAAGATGTATTTGGCACACCTTTGGGAGCAGGATAGGATGGAAGAGATTCGCCAAAACTTCATTTTCCATGAAGGGCAGGAACTCAGTGATGATGAACTGATCAAAGTATTGGCAGATATTGGCATTACGGATAATGGCGGCACGATAGAATTGGCGTTGTGGGGGACAGGCACCCCCAGAAGGGAATTCTTGTTTGTGAACGATCTGGCTGATGCCCTGCTCTTTTTGATGCAAAATTATGATGGAGTAGAGCATGTGAACGTGGGCATGGGCAAGGATAGCACTATTGCGGAAATCTCTGGGATGATCAAACAGATTGTGGGCTTTGAGGGCCCCATCCTCTGGAACACGGACAAGCCAGACGGAACGCCGCAGAAACTGTTGGATGTATCAAAACTGTATGGTTTGGGCTGGAAGCCCCAGCATAGCTTTAGCGAAAGCTTGGGCATCACTTTTGAACACTACAAGGAAAACACCAGGAAAAAAGCATAAATGCCACCTAATGTATTGATAATAACCAGGGTTGACGCTGTAAGCCCCAGTGCCACTGCTGCTCGCTTGCGTGCCGTCTCCAAAGGCTTGAACGCCATCGGGGCAAAGGCCTCAATCCTGTGGCTAACGAATTCACAAACTGAAGTGAATGAAGCTTTGGCTTCGGGAAAACAGCAGATGTATGGATTCAGATCCTCATCAAAAATGCCCGGCAAATATATGGCTTATCTGAATCGCTGGTCTGCCACCTTACGTTTGCCAATCTTCCTCAAAGAGAGTCATCAATCTGCTCCAATCGATGCCGTATATCTCTTTGGGCTGTTGTTGCCGGAGCGTTTTGCCATCTTCAGCTTTTGCGATAAGCACAAAATTCCCATTATGGATGATATCACGGAATACCCCTATTTAGGGCGGGAAAAGAAGCTCCTCAGAAAGATCGAATACAGCTTGTTTATGAATCACTTTCTACCTCGCGTGTCAGCCGCGCTTTGCATCACAAAGGGGATAGAGGTATTTATAGCCAAGCATCTGGGAGAGAAAGCAGCCAATACGATAATCAGCAATTTTGGGATCATCGTGGAATATGACAAATTCTCCCAAGCTCCCCAGCGTAGCGATTCAGCAGATAAATTGGGCGATTACCTGGCTTATGCCGGCACCATGTATGGAGACAAGGATGGGGTTCCTGATCTCATCAGCGCTTTTTCACTTGCCCTGCGGACGCACCCGCAGCTGAAGCTTTTAATTATCGGCGATAACAGTAAAAAAGACAGAATGAAGGACATCATGGCTGCCATCAAGGAGGGTAAGTGTGAAGATAGCATCCTCTTTACGGGCAGAATCTCTTGGGAACTGATGCATGAATACCTGTATGGCGCACAAGCTTTGGTATTGGCAAAGCCGGATAACGAGCAAAATGACGGCTGTTTTCCCACAAAATTGGGGGAATATCTCTCCTGTGGCAGGCCTGTGATCACCACCTCCGTGGGTGATATCCCGCTCTTTTTGCAGGATGGGGTGAATTCCTATCTGGCAAAGCCGGGGAATGTGGGAGATTTTGCTGCTAAAATCAACGAATGCCTGGATAACCCAGAGCAAAGCGCCATGATCGCAGAGAAAGGGAAGGCTCTGGCAAAGGATGTGTTTAACTATACCAGTAGAGCCCAAGAGCTGGTGGAGTTGATTAATCTGATAAAGCAGAATCAACCAAGCAATTGATAAGTGGCAGATAATTTTTTCCTCTACATAAAACTCTAGGTCAAGGAGAACAAGCAATTTTCCGGTCCTTTGGAAATCTAATAGACTGGGAATTAATGTTGGTTATTTTATTGATGATCATAAGTGATCAGGTGTAACATTAATGTAATATTGCAACAGCAATAATATGAAAGTATTAGGAAGGATGAAATGAGAAGAATTAAGCTTAACTGGCAGTGTTGTGACTTGAACAAACGTTGTAGACTTGTAGCTTCCAATCAGTTTCAGTATATCCCCGACGACCTGTTTGGTGTGTATGTCATTTGGGAGTTTATTACCCCTCATAGTAAAAATATCATCAGAGTTGGTCAAGGTAACATCAAAGAAAGGCTTTGCTCTCATAAAGATGATTCACAAATTGTTGGCGATAGCAATATGCCACGTTTTTTATATGTAGCCTATGCCAAAGTTGACGAGGAATACGTTGATGGTGTTGAAGCATTTTTAGGTCATGCTCTGGATCCAAATATTGGTAAGCGCTTTCCAAATGCAGATATGATCGAAGTAAATTTCCCAGTGCTTGGATAAAAAAGTATATGCTACACGACAAATATCGGAGAAGTACCTACCAACCTCTTAAGATAGGTAATCAGTTGTTTTCCCTATCCTCTATTATGAAAACTCTCTTTTGGCTGTGGTTGATCACCCTCACCATAGTCAATGTGATCCCCTTGGGGCGGGAAACCAGCAGAAGCCTGAGCAGCAACAAAGTCTGGCGTTTTAGATATGATTATCTGGTGCACGCAGGTACTTTCTTGAGCTTTGGTTTTATCTGGATATTGGGCAGCATAATGCGTGTTCAATGGTTTAAAACCTATCCCCTGTTAAAATTCTATACCATCGTCTTTGCCGCTGCCATAGTGTTGGAATCCCTGCAATATGTGGTCCCTTGGCGCACTTTCAGTCCCATGGACTTGATTGCCAATCTGGTGGGGGCGGCATTGGGGATGGGGGTGGCGGTTTTGATAAGGTATAGATAATGTCAGACGTATCTTTTATATTATTAGCTGTCCTGCGTAGCAATGGAATCAATAAACATGAATACCTTGAAATACAAGAATAGTTGAGAATAAAATGTTTGATTTTACTCTAAAGATATATGGTGAATTGCTTACTAACCTGCGAAAGGCGGGTTATAAGTTCCAACGTATCGAGGATTATATACAAGCACCTCTGGATAAAGTGGTTTTATTGAGACATGATGTGGACCTACGTAGTTATTCTGCACTTCGCCTTGCGAGATTTGAGGCTCGCCTGGGCATAAAATCCACCTATTATTTTCGAGTTGTTAAGCAAAGTTTTAATCCTCGCATTATTCGTGATATTGTAAAACTGGGGCACGAAGTGGGCTATCACTATGAAGATTTGGCAACGCATGACTGAGATTATGAGGCTGCCATCAATGCATTTAAGAAAAACTTGCAAATGTTTAGATCTTATTACCCGGTAAAAACGATTTGCATGCATGGTAGCAGTGGTTCGCCGTATGATAATCGGGATTTATGGAAGAAATATAAACTGGAGGACTTTGGTTTGATCTGTGAGCCTTATATCACGATAGACTATAATAAAGTTTTGTATCTCTCGGATACGGGCAGGCGTTGGAATGGCTTTAAAATGTCATTACGTGACAATGTGAAAAGCTCTTATGATTTCAATTTTTATGGTACAAAAGATATCTTGGCGGCTATCTGCGAATTACCAGATCAGATTCTATTTACGGCGCATCCAGAACAATGGGTGGACAATGTTCCAGAATGGCTATTTGTAAAAGGATTTTCTATGTTACACACTGCTTATAAAGTGTTTTATAGGAATGTGAAAATCAAAAAGCAAATGAGGAGGCAGGGAAGAACACATGAAAAATAAATATGCTTTACTCACGAATGACGTGGAAACAACATCAATATGGTTCAATGACTTACGTGATGCCACCGGTGAAAAAGTTTTAATAGAGGGCATGCCTCGCTTACTTGATCTTTATGCAAAATACAATGTGCGCTCCACCTTTTTTTATACCGCTTACATAGCAAACCTATATCCAGAAGTGGTCAAAAAAGCTGTGGAAGCTGGGCATGAAATTGGCTCCCACGGTAAATCGCATACCAAAGAAAATGGCTTTGATATCATGCCTTATGAAAAACAAATCCGGCATTTGGAGTAT
>JAAYQD010000228.1 GCA_012519465.1 Candidatus Cloacimonadota bacterium | reverse complement strand
CCTTCGGCGTAGCAGTGGAGTATGAAAACCCCTTCTTTGGCACCGGATTCCCCCTCTGGCTCTTGGCTGTGGATGGAATGTTCTATGATGACAACGTCACCGCCAGGCTCGTGATCTTCGAGCTCAATGAAGCCGGAACCACCTGGGAAGGCATCGTTGGCGGCTATGTCACCTTCCCCACAGGACAGCAGTTCCACGCATTTGATCTGGAAGAACATGATGTCCTTATCAACAGCCAGTATTTCATGGTTGGCTACTTGGATATCCCAGCTGACAATTACTTCCTCTTCGATAAGACCTTCAATTACAATACCAGCTATGCATACTTGGATGGAATTCTCTACTACCAACCCGGCTGCTGGTCCATCGGCGCCCTCATCACCAATGGCATGCCCGAAACGCTGGATGCCCCTCATATCACCATCGTGCTGGATGGATATCCCAAACTTCTCTGGGATCCCGTATTGGCTGCCCTGTCTTACTACGTGTATGGCAGCAACGATCCTTATGCAGATCTCGAAGACTGGACCCTCTTGGATATTGTGTCTGCCACCTCACCCCTGGAATACTACTTCCAGGATGATGATGAATTCCAATTCTTCCTCGTGATCGCCACCACAGATGATCCTGCCAAGCGCCACGGCATCGCCACCAGAATCACACCACACCATATCATCCAGACCCCCAATCTCACGCATAACCTCAAGAATAGCCTCAGAAAAGCAAACAGCACCGGCACCCTCCTCCCACTTCAGCAACATAGATAATACACTTGCAAAAATGCCCCTGGCACTTTGCTGGGGGCTTTTTTTCAGTGAACAGCGGACAGGTAACACTGGATTTATCCGGTGGTTTCACCGGTTTTAACCGGTTTTATATCAAACACTTACCGATCCAAAAATCAGAGCGCACGCGGGGCGTGCTTAGGGTTAGGGCGCAAGCGCCCAGATGTTAGGTTTTAGGGTTTGGGTGCTTCGCTAAAGCCAAGTCCATTTTCAGTTTGTATTTCCTTACTTTTTTAATCGCTTAGCGGTAGCGAGCCTAAAATTCGTGTCAATTCGTGTAATTCGTGGTTAAACCCAAAAGCGGCGCCAGCCGCTCCCCTGGTCTCTGGCCTCTGGCCCCTAACCTCTAAGCTTGCGCAGCGAGCTCCCCAAAGAGTCTCACCAGAGACGCCATTTCAGGTCAAACGTAGATCTTAGATACCTCCTGGGTCTCGGAGAGACGGCATTTCACATCAATTTCATGCGCTCGCTGAGCGCCTTCCTTCGAGCGACACACTCGCCCCTAACACCTAACACCTAAAACCTGGCTCGCACAGCGAGCCCCTGTCCACTGTCCCCTAAAAAAAACGCCCCTGCAATCAAGCAGGGGCATTTTTTTATAAACGATTTATCGTTTAATAAGATTCCTGGCTCCAAATCCGGCAGGAATTTTACTGTTCTTATCCACCGTACGGTTAATCTCAGTATCTAATTCCACCTTGATGCTTTGGAGTTGATCTATTTTCTTTATGATATTAGGATTATCGATTTTCTTGGATGCCTTAAAAGCCACAGGCTCAGAAGCGCTCCTTCTCTTGGAACCGTCAAATTCAGAGGATGCGGTCACTACAAAGAATTGGAAATCTTCTTCGCCTTCATAGTAGTATCCCAAATCCTGAATTCCAGCTTCCAAGAGGGTCCATTCGCTCATGGGGG
>JAAYQD010000227.1 GCA_012519465.1 Candidatus Cloacimonadota bacterium | reverse complement strand
GCTGACGCTCCCGGCATCCTTAACCGCTACTATCACGAGGGTAAGGGCAGCGACCCCATCGTCCACTTCTACGAGACCTTCCTTGCCCAGTACGATCCCAAAGAACGCGAGCAGCGCGGTGTCTATTACACCCCCGAACCTGTGGTGAGATATATAGTGCGCAGTATCCATAGCCTTTTAAAAAGCCATTTTAATATAGCCGATGGGCTTGCCTCTGAAGAGGTGACCATTTTGGACCCTGCCGCAGGTACCCTCACCTTCCCCGCTGAGGCCATCAATCTGGCAATCAAGGAACATAAACAAAAATACGGCGATGGAGGGGTTCACAACTTGATCAAGCGCCATATCCTGCCCAACTTTTATGCCATCGAACTGATGATGGCACCCTACACCGTGGGGCATCTCAAAATCAGCTATCTCTTGGCTGAACACGGTTATGAGCTTGCAGAAGATGAACGCTTTCAACTCTACCTCTCCAACACCCTGGATCCGGATACACCTCAGCAAAAAGAACTGCACTTCACCCGTGAAATTAGTGAAGAATGCGCTTTGGCAAACGAAATTAAGCATCAAGAACCAATTTTGGTGATTATGGGAAACCCACCTTACAGTGGGGCAAGCGCTAATAAAAACGATTGGACAGAAAAACTCTTGAAGACAGACCTCGATGGAGCACAGAACTATTATACTGTAGATGGCAAACCTCTAAACGAAAGAAACCCTAAATGGTTACAGGACGATTATGTAAAATTCCTGCGCTTTGCCCAATGGAAAATTCATAAGGCGGGCAAGGGTATAGTGGGTATGATCACCAATCACAGTTATCTTGAGAACATCACATTTCCAGGAATGCGCCAAAGCCTGATGAAGACATTTGATGAAATCTATGTTTTGGACCTGCATGGCAACACCCACAATGAAGAAACGGCACCGGATGGTAGCAAGGATGAAAACGTGTTTGATATTAAGCAGGGTACAGCCATACTCCTCATGGTCAAGAGAGAAAAATCCGTAGAGACTGAGGTGAACACTGTGCCTGAATTTGCTCAGGTTTTCCACCACGAGCTGTACGGCTTGCGCCAGAATAAATATGATTGGTTGGAAAACACAATGTTCAATGCCGAAATATATAAAAAAATAAGCCCCAAATCTCCCTCTTACTATTTCCATCCCTATTCTGCAGAGAATGAGCATTACCTCAGATGGGCAAACCTCCCAGAAATATTCCCCCTCAATAGCGTGGGCATAGTGACTGCGAGAGATAGCCTAACCATTCAGGATACAGAAAACCAAATGCGCAAGACAATCCATCATTTCACATCATTAGATCCGAAATCAGCAAGAGCTGCTTATAAACTTGGTAAAGACACTCTCAGTTGGAAATTAGAACTAGCGCAAAAGGACTTGCGGGACAGTGGCTTGGATGATGATAACATAGTTCCCATCCTCTATAGACCTTTCGATATCCGCTATACCTATTATACAGGAACAAGCGGAGGCTTCCTATATGCACCGCGCAAAGCAGTTATGCAACACTTGTTTCAGAAAAATTTGGCGATAATTTGCAATAGACAAACTAAAATTAAATATAGCCATGTTTTCGTTGCAGACCATATCGTTGATTTTCACATTATTGAAACAGCTAACGCAAATCCATACATATTTCCCTTATACCTATACCCCAACGAGCTCAAAGAAGACATCTTAGAAAGTGAAGAACGGGAATACAATATTTCCTCAGATCTCTTGAAAGAGCTCAGCCAACGCTGGCAGCAGTTCCAGCCGGAACAGCTATTCTATTACGTCTATGCAGTTTTACACAGCAATAAATACCGTGAGCAATTCGCCCAATATCTGAGAAAAGAATACCCCCGCATACCCTTCCCTGAGGATTATGAACTCTTCAGCCAGTTGGCAGAGTATGGCAGTCAGCTTGCCGCCCTGCACCTGATGCAAAGCAACCGCCTGGATAACCCCGTGGCACGCTATCAGGGCAGTGGTGCCAATGATATGGTGGATTATTACAGATATGACGAGGCAGAGGACATTTTGCGCATCAATCCCGATAAATACTTTGAG
>JAAYQD010000226.1 GCA_012519465.1 Candidatus Cloacimonadota bacterium | reverse complement strand
AGGGCAAGCTCATACACAGAGCGGGTGCTTGCCACACCTTCCGCCACCATCTTCATTTCACTTAGGATGTCTGCCAGTTTGCGTCCTTTCCCAATCTGCATGCCCACATGGCGGTTGCGACTGTTGGGGCTGATGGAGGTGGTGATCAGATCGCCAATGCCGGAAAGCCCCAAAAAGGTTTCGGTGCGTGCCCCTTGAGCCAATCCCAAGCGGCTGATTTCCACTATTCCCCTGGTGAGTAACGCCCCCATGGAGTTATCCCCAAAGCCCAATCCAGCCAAGATGCCAGCGGCAATGGCGATTACGTTTTTGACGGCTCCACCAATTTCCACGCCGATGAGGTCTTCCGTGCGATACACTCTGAACCAGCTATTGCTAAAGAGCCGTTGCAGCATGATCAATCTCTCTTGTGAGTGCCCTGCCACAACCACGGTGGTGGGGATTTCACGGCTCACCTCCTCTGCATGGCTGGGACCGGAGAGGGCGGAGATGAGTTGATGAGCAGCAGGGGGTAAAACTTCCATGAGGATTTGATCGATGCGGAGCAGGGTGTTTTGTTCTATGCCTTTGGCAACGTTTACGATTGCCTGCAGGCTTCCTGATAGCCAGATGCGCTCTTGGAGATGGGGTGGGATGCTCTCTAAGGTGCTGCGGATAAACTGGGTGGGCGTTGCCAATACCATTACCTCTGCATCCCATGCGGCAAGCTCTTCAAAAGAACCGGTGTATTGCACGCTGTGGGGGAGGGTGATATTGGGCAGTAAGGCAGGATTTGAATGGGTTTCCTGCAGGCTTTTCAGCCATTGGGCGTTAAATTCCCAAATCAGGACTTGGTGATCATTGAGGGCAAGGATGCGAGCCAGCGCCAGCCCCCAGCCTCCGCCTCCGATTACGGCTATGCGCATTGCAGGTTAGCTCTTGGGGTCGTCTTTGGGGAAAACTATTTTGCAGAGGCCCATCAGATCATCATCGTCGTCGTCATCGTCGTCAAACAGATCGTCATCGTCATCCTCTGTCATCCAATAGGGGCAAAACAGGGCGTCTTCCTTAAAATCCCATCCATCTACATTTTTTAAGCCAAATTGCTCCAAGAGAGAGGCTTCCCAAAATGAGTAGTAAATCGTGCCATCCTCTTCACCCCAAACGAGGATAGGCGTCTTATAGTGGCGCAGCTCGATTTTGTGATTTTCCACAAGATCGAGGAATTCTTTGATTTTCTTGATGTTCTGCTCTTGTTTGTATTCCATGTATCATCCTCAGAAATGATATTTTGCCATTGCCTGTATCCGGTTTTCGCTATAAGGCTTCAGCCGGCGTATGGTGGCATTGGTGGATTCTATATTCCTGAGGCGGTGAGAATAGTCAAGCAGAATATTCCAATTATTGTTGATTTTAAAGTTTATTCCAGCGGTGGTGTTGTAAATCTTATCAATTCGTCCGCCGTTCCAAGTGTCTTTTGTTTGGTAAAAGCGCTCTTCAAAGCTGTATGAAAGAGATGGATGCCAGCGGGCGGGGCTCTTTTTATGGTCGTCCAAAGGCATATCTTTGAGGCGGATGGAGGCGGTGTAGATATTACTTTCGTAGGAGGAATTGTGGTGAGAGGGCTCTTTGTTCCAATTATCAAAGATGCGGTATTGGTAACTGGCATCCAGGATGAAGAGGGGAAAGTTTTGCCGGATTCCCAAGCCAGTGGTCTTGGCATCCCCGTCATACTCTGTAAAGTGTTGATTGTAGAAATACTCTTCATAGCGGAAATTGGCGCGCAGGGTGGTCTTTGCCAAGGGTTTCACATTCAAATCCGCCCGGTAGAGATTGCGTGAATAGGAGTAGTTTTCCAGCTCGTCGGAGCCGTTGGTATCCACATAATCCTTCACATAGCTGTGGGTATAATAGCCATACAGCAGCTTGAAATCCCAGTAATAACGTATTACCGCT
>JAAYQD010000225.1 GCA_012519465.1 Candidatus Cloacimonadota bacterium | reverse complement strand
TCTGCCTTTCACATATTCCTTCATTTCGTCGAAATTGCGAAACATCTTTATCTCCTAATTCTTTAATCTCTTAGCCATAACGCTCGATAAAATCATCAACAAAGCTGTCTTCAGAGGGGCGCAGCTCCAACATCATTTTGCGCAATGCCTCTTTTTGGATCTGCCTCACCCGCTCCCGCGAAAGGCCTATCCTCTCGGCAATCTGGGCAAAGTTTTGCGGCTCTTTCTCTTCATTGAGTCCAAAATAATCCCTGATGATATTTGCCTCCCGCTCATCCAGCTTGTCCAAAGCCAAATTGATGCGCTGTTTCATCCTATCCTGATAGTAAATCTGCTGCGGATCCGCACTCTCTGTATCTTCTATCAGATCACGGGTGGTGTATGAAGAAAAGTTATCTGTCTGGATGATGTCGTCAAACGAGGTGGTTTCCACCATTTGACCTGAGATCTGATCAATCGTACTGGCAGGCAGGTTCATCACTTTGCCAATCTGTTTGGCGGAGGGTTTTTGCCCGGTTTCGCTAAATATCCGGTCACTGGTGGCTTTGATGCGATGTGCGCTGCTGGCCTTGCCCAGGGGAACGCGGATGAGAGAGCTTTTTTCGGATACAGCCAACATGATGCGCTGTTTTATCCACCAGATGGCATAAGAAATCAGCTTGATGTCTTTCTCTGGGTCAAAACGTTCGATGGCCTTGATCAGCCCTATATTGCCTTCACTGATCAATTCAGACAGGGATAAACCACGGTTTTGATAGCGGGCGGCTATCTTTACCACAAATTTGAGATTGGCTTGTGCCAGCCGGTTTATCGCTTCCTGGTCACCTTTTTGGGCACGGATGCCCAGCTCCCGCTCTTCTTCACGGCTTAATGCCTTGAATTTGCTGATATCACGCAGGTAGTTTTGCAGTGCTTTATCTGCAAAGACGCTTTCTTTTTTGATGGTGCCCCTAAATCTTGCCATATCCTATAAACTTAATACCTTACGAGGGTTGATTGCCTTGCCTTTGATGCGATATTCAAAGTGGAGGTGAGGTCCGCTGGCGTTGCCTGTGCTGCCCACATAGGCTATCAATTGTCCCTTACTCACCTTGTCGTTCACGTTTACCAGATTCCTCTCGTTGTGGGCATATACGGTCATCACAAAGTCAGGATGTTCGATTACGATCACATTGCCATAATTGCCCTGAGGACCAGAATATACCACCACACCATCCAAGACGGCATGGATGGGTGTGCCAGATTTGGCAGCGATGTCAATGCCCTTGTGTGGCTTTCCATTGCGGATGCCAAATTCTGAGGATACCCTGCCTTGCGTGGGGATAAAAAGGTCTGTGCGCAGCACTTCTGTGGTTTCCAAATCCGCTTCTGTGAGAGATGGGGAGAGAGGTGCTTTGCCCGATGCTGGAGGTGTGCCTTCCAAATATAGGATTTGCCCCACTCTGATATCATTTGAGCTAAGGCTGTTTTTGGTTTTTATATGATCCACCGTCACGCCATATCGTTGCGAGATATTATAGAGGGTATCTCCCTTGCGCACCGTGTGGGTCTTTACCACCACTATTGTATCTGGCTGGGCAGGGCTCGCTGAAGGCTCTGCAGGGGTGGTGCCCACTTCGGGCTTGGGTGTGGAGGGCTCTTCGGTCTGAGGGGCAGGTTTGAGGCCGTCAGGATTCTTGATAATGAGCCTGTCTCCGGGGTGGATGATGAATTCATCCCAGCTGGTTTTGTTGTTCCATCTAAAAAAGTCAGCAGTGCTCAAGCCATAGTCTTGCGAGATCCTATAAGGACCCTCACTGGGCTGAACAATGTGATAGTAATCATCCGGCAGATTGGTAGTTTGAGAGCCTGAAGCAGGGGATTGAGTGCTGGGTTCTGAAGGCGTGGGAGGTTTTGGAGCAGGTGGAGGCGTGGGAGGGCTTGCCGGCTGAGCAGGTGTAACAGGCTTGGGTTTGGGCGCCGGGATTTCCTTTATTTTCAGTTTTTGCCCAATCATTAAGGTTTCAGATGTCAGGTTATTCAGCTCTTTGATTTGGTTTACTGTGACTCCATTATTTCTAGCCAAGGAATACAAGGTGTCACCTTTTTTCACGGTATGGTATTGATAATCGGCAAACAGCAGTGCTGGCAAAAATAGCAGCAAAACCAATACCATCATCAGGATGCGCCCAAATCCAGAAGGAACCTTGGGCTGGTCAATCCCATGCGGGAATTGACAGGTTTTATTTTCGTATTTCAAAATCATAATAATCTTTACTGTCATCAAGAGGTGAAATATCGATCTTGGCAACTGACGCACGTGAATTACCAAGGCGCATGAGACTCACAAAGACGTTCAACACATCTTCCTGAGCCTGTGCCAAAACCAACACACTGGAATCCGGCATGTTACGAACCCATCCGGTCACTTCCATGCCCAAGGCAAGGCGTTTCACAAACCAGCGAAACCCCACTCCCTGAACTCTGCCAGTGACGGTTAGTTCCCATACAGCCATAGATTCTTCTCAATTTGATATAATAGGAGCATCTTTGTGGATGGCGGGTATTTGTCAAGACTTCCTTTTATAAAAGTGCCATAAAAAACAGTTGCAACACGCCTCCAAGCGGATGCCATAAACTGTCGGGAATTACAAAAAACAGCGTTGTTTTTGAATCTTTTCATGGTCTTAGAAGATAAATTCCACACCGAAAGAAAGAATCTCTTTCACTTCTTTTTTGCCTTTGATGCGCCCATCGTTGTTTATATCTGTATAGTGTTCAGTGTATTTGCCGATGAGATTGGCATTGGGGGCGATGGAGTAGATTAGCTCCCCCACCACCTGGGCATTCACATTGCGGGGATGGCGAAAATCAAGATAATCGGCATTCACCTGGGAGTAATAAAAATTGGCTTGTTTAAACTTGGGGATAAACTTGGGATTTAGGCTTGCCTTGAACCACAGGGATTTGCCTGCTTTCATATCTTTGCCATACATATCCTGATACGCCATTTTCAAAACCAGAATCTCTGACAATTCTGCTTGCAAATAACCAAACCAACCCATTGTGGGATTGATGGTTGCCAACACCTCATCTTTTGTGCTCAGCCAATAAACTCTGCCACTGCGAGTGCTGTCGTCAGGCGCGGATTCCCTCAGCTCCACCTTTAGCTCACTGCGCTTACCCTCATAGGTTCGATCAAAGAAGGAGGGCAAAAAGCCTTTTTCAAATCTGCGGAATTCCAGCTTTGCCTCAAACACAGAGTACTTTGCCCCAAAACCGGGAAAGACAAAGCCAGCTCCATGACTCCTGATTTTGGCAACCTCTGCATAATGGGTCAGCTTAAAATCATCATCATCCAACAGCGGCAGCTCATAATCCAGGCTAAAGATCAATACCGACTTTCTCTTTTTGTATCTAAAAAGGTAATCCTGCTGGTAATCGTTATCAAATGGATAGTTGGGATAATAATCATGAATACCGGGGAAGGTGGCATCCACCGCAGGATTGGAGGGACCGTCTATAAAACCATTGCCGTTTATATCCCAATCCTCTTCATCGGGAATGCCGTCATTATCGGTATCAGCTGCCAGGTTTGGATTTTTGGGAAACTTGTCATAAATATCAGGAACGCCATCGCCATCTGTATCAGGAAATCTGGCAAGCTGGTTCCTATCCCAGCCCATATTTATCCCCATCCTCAGCTCTTGCAGCCAGGCTGTGTTCAAGTGTTGAAAGGGATTGGCATACACTTTTCCTGCCAAGATCTGATTCCTAAACAAATCATGGGTATAAAGCTCTCCACCCAAACCGGAAATGTCGGTATTGATGCCGATGTAGGTGCCGATATTCTTTTCTTCAGGATAGTAGAGCGTATTGGAAAAATTATTGAAAATCAAACCATGCCCCAGGGTGTAATCTGAGATACAGCCCGTTTTCATATAGAAAAAGTCGTTACGCCTTCCATAACGAAAGTAAAACAGCTTGCCCACATAATCTTTGAAGTTTTCCCAATCCTGTTGGCGGAATCTGCCATCACCATCGATCAGAAAATCCAAATCAAGACAGATGCCCACCTTGCCAAAATTGAGCTCAGGGCGGAACCGTATCTGGGAATAGGTGATGCCATCCACTGTGACGGCACCCACCACTCCTCCGGCATTATATTGCAATGAATCGGAAGTGTCATAATCTGTCCAAAAACCGGGCAGATCTCCGGGAACTACCGGTGGATCCACAAATTCCTGTTGTGCCAATAAAAGCAGCGGCAGCAGGAATGCCAGGGTCAAAACCAAGCGTCTCAAAACATACCTCCTTTGCGATTCAATTACATGCATCACTATTTTGCCACACCCATGCTGTCAAGCAAAATCGAAATTTTTATCAAGGCGATGGGTAAACAAGTGTGGCCTTTATCAGTACCAGTGCGCAGGGAAGCTATGGCGTCACTTGTTTTGCCGTATCTCAATATCCTGCACCTTATTTGCGGTATTTCTCTTTCCATTTCAGCTCTGGTTTTTCCAGGAGGGAATACCACAAATAGCGTTCAATTTTCTCGCGCAGAGAGTCGTCAATCTCCTTCATCACCGGATAGTAGTGGGCATTCAGGATGCGGCTTAGGAGTGTGATGCCGGCTTGATAGACGTCTTGCAATCCATATTGATTGGTATGTTTGGCGATGTCATCTTCGGTGTGGCCATAAAACAGTGCTTTGCCGCCCACCCGCGCCAGATTGATGGAGGGTATTTCATACACGCTAAAGGGCATACAATCGCTGCTATAGATATTGAGGCTGGGGGTGAAGAGCAATCCCTTTTCTTTCAGCAAACCGGATGCATAGCCCATCAATTCCTTGCTGCCCAATACCATCATCAGATTGCGCCCAATGGGGTCTCCTGCCAGATCGATATTCAATACCAGCTTTACTCTGGATTCCACCTCCTCCTGGTGCGCTTCGGCATAGGCAAAGCTTCCCAACAGCCCCAGTTCCTCGCCGGAAAACCAAATTATACGCAAATCCC
>JAAYQD010000224.1 GCA_012519465.1 Candidatus Cloacimonadota bacterium | reverse complement strand
GCTCGCCCAATCGATGGGAACTGAGCGCACCGGTGCCCAATCTGCCTTTGTATGAACTTTATGATTTGAGGGTGACGGCATCTGGCGGCATCGATGATACCACTCAGAATGCAGTAAAGGTGATTCCCTCCCGCAAAAGCAGCTATTACTTTGTGCATATCACGGATTCCCACATTCCCAACCGTATATTTTATCCCAATGCCGGCTTTGATGCGGATTCCTTGGAGGTAAATGACCTCAGGGCGGTGATGGAGGATATCAATATCATCAATCCGGAGTTTGTGCTGTTTACCGGCGATTTGATCAATGAAGGGGAGCTGGAAGGCTTTGCCGGGCAATATTGGTATGGCTGGATGCAGCGTCTATTGGCTGAATTTCAGGTGCCCGTGTATGTGGTGGCTGGCAATCACGATATCGGCGGCTGGAATGCCACGCCCCCGCCCCAGGGCTCGGCAAGGCGCAATTGGTGGCGATATTTTGGCTGGGCCTGGCTGGATTCCACAGATTACAACTGGGGCAGATACACCCAGGATTATAGCTTTGTGTATGAAGACGTGCATTATATTGGCATGGAATCCTATGATAATTATGACAACTGGCGCGCCGGTATCTATGGGGGACAGAGCTTTATCCTCTCCCAGATACAATGGCTGAACCAACAGATGCAACTGCATCCCAATAAAACCAGAGTGCTGTTTTACCATTACGACTTTTCCAACCAGCTCAATCTGAACAGCCTGGGCGTGGATATGGGGCTGTGGGGACATATACACCGCAATAGCGGCTCCATCAACACCTATCCCTACGACCTTGCCACCCGCAGCACTTGCAGCGGCAACCGTTCCTATCGCGTGGTGCGCGTAAATGGCTCCCAGCTTGCCCCTCAAAATACCATCTATGCAGGAGATTATGGCACCAATATCAACCTCACCTTCCAGCCGGATAATAACGCCACGGCAGACAGCGTGAGGGCTATTTATACCAACAACCAGCCCCTGGGCTTTGAGCACAGCCTTCTGCGCTTTCGAATGCCTCCCGGGCACAGCGACTATCAGGTGTATAACGGCACCCTGATGCAGGTGCAGAGGGGCGAGGACGCCAATATCTGTTATGTGCATGTGGATATCCCCGCCAATACCAGCCGTTATGTGAGCGTGGTGGCGCTTACTCCATCTGCTGCGGAACCGGAGACCATCCCGCCGCCTGCCGCCATCCACAAGATTTATCCCAATCCCTTCCATAATGCCTTCAATATCGAACTGGATGAGACGCAAAGACAGCCCCAAAGCCTACATATATACGATATCAGGGGACGCATCGTGGATACCATCCCGGTAAGCCCACACAGCGGCATCATCAATTGGGATGCCTCCGCCCTATCCAGTGGCATCTACATTGTGGCAGGCAAAAAGATTGTGAAGCTATAATCCCCGGCAAGCATCTCCTCCCCGCACAGGCGTAAAGCCACGCTGGAAGGAGCATGCCCCCCAAAACTAAGACTTGTAAAAGCTGAAGTTACGGTTATTATATCAGCAAACAACGATAAATTCAATTTCATTCTTTAAGGAGTATCAATGAGACGCTATCTAATAATATCGCTAATCCTCTTCATCACGGCAGTGCCCCTCTTGGCAGAAGATTGGCTAACCATCTATAACGATGACCTATCCTTGGTTCGCAGCCAGTTTGAGCTGAACCTCAAAAGCGGATTCCAAAACTATAGCTATGATGATATCACCTCCCGCATCATGCCCACTTCTGTGATTGTAAGCTCCACCGTGGAAGGCTTTCAGGTGGCAGAACAGAATTATGAATACGACTTGGCAGGCAAGTGGCAGATCATGGCAAAATATCTGGATAAAGAGGTGGAGATACTTACCAAGAGTGAAGCCCGCGTGGTGGGTACACTCAAGTTTTTTGACGGCAACAGCTATGGCATCAGCGAAAAGGGCAGCGGCAAGCTGATTGTGGTATCAGACGAGCAGACCCAGATGGTAAGCCTCTCCAAGCTTCCCGACAATTTCTATGTAAAGCCCACCTTGCGCTGGACGCTCAAATCCCCCCAAAGTGGCAAGATCCCCGTCCAGCTCACCTACCTCAGCGGCGGCTTTAGCTGGGATGTGGTATATAACACGGTGTGGGATGGCGACAAGCTGATTTTCAACTCCTGGGTAACCATCAACAACACCAGCGGCAGAGCCTTCACAGACGTCAATCTGAAGCTGATAGCCGGCGATATCAACCGCTATTACGATAGATATGTGGGCGGCAGGGGCAAGTATGCCTTTGGAATGGTGGAAGATGCCGTGCTGATGGATGCCATGCCTGAATTTGAAGCAAAGGAATTCCACGATTTTCACATGTATACCCTCAACCAAAAAGCCAGCTTTGCAGACAAACAATCCAAACAGATGGAACTCTTTCCCACCAAAGAGATTAGCGCCCAGGGAATCTATGAATATCATACTTGGGATAGCGGTGTAAAGAGCATCATTAGGTTCAAAAACAACCGGGAAAGCGGCATCGGGGAAGCCCTGCCCAAAGGCGTGATCAAAGTATACAAGCAGGATTCCGATGGCAATTTGGAATTCATCGGCGAAGACGGCATCGATCACACCGCCCGCAACGAAGAGGTGAATATCAACACCGGCAAGGCTTTTGACCTGGCTGGCAGCACCATGGAAAGAAACAGAACCAACCTGGGCAAAAACGTGTATGAGCGTGACATGCAGGTGACCCTCAAGAACAATAGCAACGAAGAAAAGACCATCAACGTTATCCACAAAATGGATGGCAATACCCGTCTCGTGCAGCAGGATTATGATCCGGTGATTGATAGCAACAACAAGGCTACCTTCACCATCAAAATTCAGCCAGATACCATCATCACCTTCGGCTTCCGCGAGCGTACGGAATATTAAGAATTAAAGATGAACGGCAAGATTTATACTGATCTGATTGGCATCCAGCGGGATATGCTCAAGATATTGGGCGAAGTATCCTCGCTCACCAGTAATCCTTTGGCGATAGAAGATGCCATAGATGACGTGTGGCATCCCAAATGTGATGTGTATATCACGGATAGCGAATGGGTGATAGTGGTGGAGCTGGCAGGGATGGAAAAGAACGAGATAAGCATCTCCCTCACAGAGGATTATCTGCGCATCAGCGGCAGCCGCAGCTTTGTCCAACCCTCCGGAAATACCAGCTATTACAACATGGAGATAGAGACCGGGCGCTTTGACCGGCATATCTTCTTTCCGGATACCCCCATCGATAAAGACAACCCCAGGGTGCAATATATCAATGGCATCCTCAGGATCGCCTTCCCCCTGGGACCCATCGTCGAAAGGATTATTCCCGTCCAATAGGATCTTTTAGCCAGCAAGATATCATGAAAGCCGTATAAAGCTCCATCTTCTGCGGCTTTCATGGCTTGTTTGGCTGTGCAGCACCGGGCTGCAGCACAAAACCCTTGACGTTTGTGCGTCTTTTATCTGGTTTACCACTTAGTATGAATAATATTAATAACTTTGGTATTGAATACCTCATTTGGTTATATGTAACGGCTTGTGCCAGTTGGCTGAGCCTGCGTCTCTTTGACTATGGCTGGCAAGGCTGGATTGTGTTGGTTTTGGCAGTTGTATTTGCCGCCCT
>JAAYQD010000015.1 GCA_012519465.1 Candidatus Cloacimonadota bacterium | reverse complement strand
GCATTCAATGTCGCTCACTACCGAACGTTTAAATGCTTCACTATAAATCAGTCGTGGTTTCTTTTGTTTCATAATTCTACTCCTAATAAGGTGAACTATGTGTCAACCAATTTAAGGACGGGTCAATAGCATGTCACTCCTTGCCCATTAGCCTCCCTTGTACCACCCTTGTCTCACCCTTGTCGAGGCAAAGGAGAGACAAGGGTGGTTAATGGGGAAGAAGCGGCTTACGCCGTAGGGGTCAGGGGACAGGGAACAGGGGGAAAGCCAGCCGCTGGCTGGCTTAGGTGATAGGTATTAGGTGTTAGGTGTTAGTGTGGGCTCGCTTTGCGAGAGGTAATACAGGCTTCAGTCGGTGGTTTCTCAGGTTTTAACCGGTTGTTAAAGAAGCTCTTACAGGACGGAAGACGGGGGTAACCATTCAGTATTTGTCATTCACTATTCTTTATTCATAGCTCGCCCGACGAGCCTAAAATGCCGTCTCTCCGAGATTCGTATCATATTGTTATATATTGAGTTGACCCAATATATCGTCTCTGCCGAGACTCTTTATAGTGCTCGCTTCGCTCGCAATGAATAAAGAATAATGAATGACAAATGGTTGGGCGAGACACAAGCTGAGCTTGCGCAGGGGGTCAGGGGACAGGGATCAGAGGGCAAAAGCATTATGTTCTTGACACAAACTGAGTATCTTGAGATTTGGCTTCATACTAATAATATACACCTTATATGGAGGATTAAATGCTGTTACATGATGATTTGTACTACTCTGAGAGTCATGAATGGATAAGAATTCAAGACGGATTGGCAACGATCGGTCTTACTGATTTTGCCCAAAGCGAACTGGGTGATATCGTGTTTGTGGAATTGCCTGATTTGGGCGCCAAAGTATCTGCAGATGAGCCCTGTGGCTCCATCGAAGCAGTGAAAGCTGTGGAAGACATTATCTGCCCCCTCAGCGGCGTGGTGGAAGAACGCAACAACGATTTGGATGACAAGCCTGATTTGATCAACGAATCCCCTTACGAAGAAGGCTGGCTGTTCAAAGTGCGCATCAGCACCCCTGAAGAAGTGGAAAAGCTGATGAGCGCTCTTGATTATCGCCGCATGGTGGAATCCTAAAGCAAAACCCAAACCTTTGTGATATCCCCCAGCAAGAGCTTTCTGATAATCCTGTCTGCTCCTTCGGGAGGAGGTAAAAGCAGCATCCTCACGGAATTGATAAAGACCAATCCCCGTGTGGATTATTCTATTTCCTATACCACACGTGCCCCCAGGGGTGAAGAACAAAACGGTATTCATTACCACTTCGTAACAGAAGATGAGTTTTTTGCCCGCAAAGAACAGGGCGACTTTTTGGAAACTGCCAACGTTTTTGGCCGCTGGTATGGCACCTCTATCAGCTATATCCGCAGCCGCTTGGATCTTGGCAGACATGTGGCGATGGATATAGACGTGCAAGGCGCCGCCCAGATCACCCATACAGATGTGCCTCGCGTGAAGATATTTATCATTCCGCCTTCCATGCAGATTTTGCGTGAGAGGCTGATCAAGCGCGGCACGGATAGCATGCAGGAAATAGAAAAACGGCTAAGGATAGCTCATAAGGAGCTAAAAGACATTCCGGATTATGATTATCTGGTGATAAACGATGATCTGCATATCGCAGTGCAGGATGTGCAAAATATCATCGCTGCCGAGGAACACCGCGTAACCCGGTACCACTCTCCTGCACAAGAGTTTTTAGGAGAAACACATGATGATTGACCCCAAAATAGAACACTTTTTGGAAAAAGCGGATATGAACTATCTGTTCTGCCTGCTTTCCAAGCTGGAGGCAGGGCGCCTCAGCCAATTGCCCGCTTATGTGCGCAACAAGCTGGGAGAAAACTTTGCCGTGCTTTCCATGCAACACGTTGCCGATAACGATATACCGGATTACATCACGGAGATAGCTGAAGCTGAATTGTTGGCTGCACAAGAGAGCGGTGGCATTGAACCATCACCGTTTGATTCAGATGAAGGCGTGGATAGCGATTTGAACGAAGAGACGATCGATGATTCCCTTCGCTTTACCAACGAGCCTCCGGAAGAGGTGGTGAAACCCTGGGCTGACGATGATGACGATGACGACGATGATGACCAGTTTGCTGACGATGACGATGATGACGATTTAGACGACGACGAGTGATAAGCCGCAAACAACTTCGCCAACATCTGGAACTGTTGCTAAATAGCGGCATCAAAGAAATAGAAAAATCTGGCGTGGGTCGCAAAGAGAAGCTGCAGGAATTGGCAATACAGTATGCACAATGCAGCAAATGTGACCTCAGCCAAGGCAGAACCAACCTTGTGTATGGAGAGGGCAATCCCTTTGCAAAGGTGATGATCATCGGAGAGGCACCCGGCCAGCAGGAAGACCTCAAGGGTCGCCCCTTTATCGGACGGGCAGGAGAATTGCTCACCAAAATGTTGGCTGCCATCCAGCTTCAACGCGATGAAGTGTATATCACCAATATCGCCAAATGCCGCCCTCCGGCAAACCGCGAGCCCACCATCGCTGAAAGAGCCGCCTGCCTGCCCTACCTCATCGAGCAAATACAGATTATCCAGCCGCAGATGTTTATCTTTTTGGGCTTGGTTTCAGCCCAGTTTCTGCTCAATACCAATGCGAGCCTGGGAGATCTGCGTAAAGACGTGCAAACCTTTATGGATAGACCCGCCTATGTGATCTATCATCCTGCTGCCCTGCTGCGTAACGAACACCTCAAGCGGCCTGCCTGGGAAGACCTGCAACGCTTTCAAAAACACTATCTGAGCCTTAACACTTAAAACCCTATTTTAATCTCCTCTACCAAAAAGCCCCGATCCAAAAGACCGGGGCTTTTTCTATTTGTGAAAGGTTTGTTTATTTACTCAAGAGCATCTTGCGGGTGATGTTCTTTCCATCGTTGGAAACGCGATAGAGATACAATCCGCTGGATACTGAATTGCCACTGTCGTCCTTACCATTCCAAATCACCACATGCTGACCGGCAGCACGCAGGTCGTTCACCAGGCTGCGCACCACTTGACCTTTGAGGTTATAGATCTTCACTGTGGTGGCTCCCGTGGTGGGAACGCTGAATGCGATGGTGGTTTCGGGGTTGAAGGGGTTGGGATAGTTTGTGGCATCCAACACTACAGGAGACAGGATGGGATCATCGCTGCTTACTTTGGGCTCCACAATGGCACGAATCATCAATTCGCCGGCAGTAAATGCTTCCCAAGTGCTGCCAGTGCGGATATAGCTGTTGCCGTTGGAAGAGGTATCCACGCCGATGGCGGGAGCGTTTGCTGCTTCATAGATGCCAACATAGAATTGGCCATCAGGGATGTTGATGCCATCAGGCATTTGCACATAGTTCCATCCTTCCACCACGGAAGCGGCAGGATATTGGAACTGAGCCAACTGGGTGTTGGGCATTCCATCGGGGCCATCGTTGTCAAAGATACGAATGATGATGCCCTGTGCATTGGCGGTATGCACATAGATTTTGGCATATTTCAGATCGACAGGACCGTCATAGCTCATCTTTACAGCCATCTGGCGTGCAGCACCCACGTTGTATCCGCTTTCTGCGCTGCCATCATCGTTGCCCAATTCCACATGCATACTGGGCATCACAAAGGCGCTGGCAATATTGGAGGCAGTGGATTCGTTATCACCATACATTGCAGTAAGATAATAGTAGTGCAAGCCGCCTTCCACGTTCATATCGGTATAGGTGCGCAGGTTGCCTGCTATTTCATCAATCTGCATCTGGTTGCGGAAAATCTTGAAGGAAGAGGCATCGCGACGGCTCTCATCTTTGTGTACGGCAAGGGTACCGGTGCTGTGTTGGCTATTGGAGGGCAGTTCGGTGATTTCATACTCACGTCCTGCGGCATCCTGCACATAAACACGGATATTCCAGTTGTAGGTAAGTGCGGAGCTGAGGTTTGTAAGTGTGGTCCAAGAGCCTTGGAAGCGCATCATGTTGCCATAGCCGTTCACTTCGGGGCCTTCATCACAACCGGCGGGATGTCCGGTTTGAGTGTTACAGCGATATCCTGCCATCAGTGATGTGCCTGATGGGATGGTAAAGGGTGTAGTCAAGGTAATCTCATTCCATTGACCGATTGCTGGATTGGGCACTGCCTGGTCATAAGCCAAGGTTCCTGCGCCGCCTGTCCAAACGCGTATTGCATATTCACAATTTGCTTCTGAGGGGAAGAACTTGATCTTGGTGATATTCATGCCCACCCAGGGGTTGATGCCATAATCACCAGCAGCATCCCATTTGGCTGCCACGTCAAAATCAGCTTCAGAACCGGTTCCGATGGCGTTACCCATATTTTCGCCGTCATAATGCAGCCAGCCTTCTTCGCCGCCGCCACCGCCACCGTCCATAGTCCAGGTGAGGGTCACATTTGAACCTTCCACGTCTGCGGTCAATTCATCAGGAGCAGCAATAAAGATATCGTTATAGATCTTTACATCGTCAATCATGATACCAATGCCTTGGGGCTGGTCTTCGTCACTTCTGAACATCCAGCGGAAACGAATGATTTCACCAGCAAAGTCACTGATATATCCATCCAAGCTATAGGCACCCACCATGGACATCCATACATCGGGAGCATCCGAATATACATAGTTTGATTGGTTGGGGTCATCATAAGGATTGCTCATATAACGCCAGGATTCGCCATCATCGATGGAAATCTCCCAGCCAAAATAATCGACGTTGGGGAAGGCGTCGTTATCGATAAATTCACCTTGGAGCATGAAGTCCGCACGGATTTCGCCACTATTGGGAAGCTGAATGGGAGGGCTTACCAAGTAGTTGAGCATATTGGGGTTATAAGAGCCCTGAGCGTTTTGACATTTCATGATGTGTGTGGGGGAAGGTGCAATAGGATCTGTGGCAAGATGCCAGAGGTCTCCACCCAGAGGCACCAAGCTCTGCCAGGTCATTTGACCATCGTCCACACCATTGTTGGTGTATCCGCCAAAGGAAATGTCGTCCACCATCATGCCAAACATGGCACGGTTGTTGGTAGTGTCATAGGCAGGGTCGGAAGCAAAGGCAAAGCGGATTTTCACGCTCTTGCCCACGTAGGCGCTGAGGTTGAATGTGGCGTCTGTCCATTCGAGGATATGACCTCCCCAGCCGGGCACTCCGGGGCCTTCGCCATGTTCATGGCCAAAGGAATAGCAGGAAGTGGCATTATAAACAGGGGTTCCAGTAATCACCTGCCAGGTAGTGCCACCGTCGGTAGAGATACGAACATTACAGGCGTCCCAGCCATTATAACCTTCATGCTCACCAAGGTCTTCCACATGGTAGCGCAATTTGAAATTGAGGGTTGCGTTTGCAGCGGTAAGGGTGCGGGCAGGGGTGTCCAATACAAGGTATTGATGACTGAGATAGCCACCGATATTGGCGCCTTGTGCCAATTCGGGGTCTCCCATCCACCACACATCACCTTGGGTTCCGCCATAGTTATAGATATGCCAATTGTTGGGTGGTTCATTGCCGTCAAAGTGAGTCCATCCGGAGATGTCTCCTTCAAAGTCTTCATGCCATGCCACCACCTCGTAGGCAAACATGGCTGTTACGAGTGTCAGGGCTAAAATGATCAGCCAGCTTTTTTTCATTGATCCTCCTATGAATCAAGGATATATTTAGTTACTAAATCCAAGTATCATCAAAGCCGATATTCTGTCAATATCTTTTTGACTCTGCATCCGGCATTGAAAGCAACTTTCCACTTAGGTATACTGCAATCTGTAAAGATCATAATAGAGCCCCTTTTGATCCAAAAGTTCAAAATGAGACCCTTCTTCCACCAGCTCTCCCTTGTGCAAGACAAGGATACGATCCACGTGTTGGATGGTGGAAAGACGGTGGGCTATCATGATGGAAGAGCGGTTTTCGATAATCTTTTTCAGCGCATCTTGGATGAGAAGCTCTGTTTCTGTATCGATATTGGAGGTGGCTTCATCCAAGATAAAGATGGATGGATCATAAGCCAACACACGTGCAAAGGCGATTAGCTGCCTCTGCCCCGTGGAGAGGGTGGCTCCGCGCTCCATCACCGGTTCTTCATATTTGGCAGGCAATTGGGAGATAAATTTATCGGCATTCACATACTTTGCCACTTGCCGTATTTCCTCAGAACTGAGCTTATCATTATTGAGGGCAATATTCTCATGGATATTGCCGCTGAAGATAAACACATCCTGTTGCACTATTCCCACATTGGACCTGATATCGTTTAGGGCATAGCTATTTAGCGGTTTGCCATCGATACGGATTTCGCCTTTTTGATAGGGATACAAGGATAGGATCAGGTTTACAATGGAGGTCTTCCCACTGCCTGTATGCCCCACGAGGGCTATCTTCTCCCCTGGCTTTATCTTAAAGCTGATGTCTTTGAGCACCCATTCACCGGGGTTGTATGCCAGCCACACACCATCAAATTCAATCTCCCCTTCCAGCTTGATATTACGCTGTTTCTCGGGGCGATAATCCTCTGTCTTTTCATCCATCAGATCAAAGATGCGCTCCGCACCTGCCAAAGCACCCTGCAAAACGTTGAACTTTTCAGAGAAGTTGTTGATGGGTTCAAACAGCTTGTGGATATACTGGGTGAATGCCATCAAAAGACCGATGGTGATCACGTTGCGCAGTATCTGCCCGCCACCATACCAGATGATGAGCGCCACGGCGATCTGTGAAGATACGTGGATGATGGGACGGAAAAAGGCAAACAGCCTAAGTTGTTTGAATGATGCCTTAAAATAATCCTGGTTGATATCGGCAAATTCCTGACGCTTCACCCTGTATTGATTGAAGAGCTGGATTATCTTCTGACCGCTGATATGCTCTGCCAAAG
>JAAYQD010000223.1 GCA_012519465.1 Candidatus Cloacimonadota bacterium | reverse complement strand
GAGCATGGCCGATGAGCTATGCTCCAGCTCATCATTTTGGCATATCCATAAAAAAAACTCAAAAGAATAAACAAAATGACAAAAAAAGGGTGATAAAAGTGTCAACCTATGTCAGGATAAGACACCTCCAGGCTTCAGCCGGGCGTTTCACCGGTTTTAACCGGTTTTGTTACAATATCTTATTACATCTATAATATAGCATAAAATACAAAAACAACAATCAATATTTGTCATATGAGCCTAATTCATTAATGCGTGTAAAGCGTTGATAATATGAGTACTTAAAACCGACTGAAGTCGGTGAAACGCCCGGCTGAAGCCAGGGGATACAAGAGTCGGTGATACGCCCGGCTATTACCCGCGTATCACGGGAAAGCCCTACTGTATCATCCGGTTTAAAGAAGGGTTTATTTGTTGAGCAGCCAATCGCTGATACTCACGGGTACGCTGCCGGAGTATTCGTAGGGCTTGCGGATTTCCATGCCAAAGGCGTCGATGATAACGGAGCCCTTTACCTTGTATGCGATATCCCCTTTCACTGCTCCCTTGATGGCAGACCACAGCGCCTTAAAATTATCCACCTGAAAGCGCATGGAGCCATCTTTGGAATGGATGTTTTCTGTAAAGCCCATCTGATTAGCCAGATTGCCACTGCCCACCAGGGTGTCTCCCAGCCACACTTCCGCGGGGAAGCCCTTGAGGTTGAAGGTGAAGCCATAGGGGTTTAATAACACAAAATCAACTGCCATCTCTGCCTTGGTGATGCCCAGTTCCTTCACATAGCTGCGTTTCAGCTTGAAGATATTCTCTCCACCGGCATCAAAGCGGGGGATCAGCTCCTGCAGATGCTTTTTGAGATTCAGCTCGTAAGGCTGTTCAAAATCAAAGTTTTTGCCAAACAAGAGGGCTTTGCCGTGGCCAGTGCCAGAGATATAGAAATAGACGCTTTGGTTGGAGAGGCTCACCATCTTTGCCGTGCGCCTGGTATCCAAAGTCACCTTGAAGGTGAGGGCGTTTGACTTGCGTTTGGGGATAACCACTGTTTTTTGCAAGGCGGCAGCCCCTATTTTCTCGCGCTCCTTGCTCAGCAGCTCGATATTGAGCTTATCCAGCTTCAATTGATAGGAATTGGGGTTGTTCACGCTGATTGTAATTTCCAGCTCGGTGTTATCCACGCCCAATTTCAAGAGTTTCACATCATGGATTTTCTCCACGGTGGGGCGCTTAAATATCTTGCAAGAGCTCATGGATAAGAGCATGGGGAAGAGAAGAAAGATAATAAGGATTCGTTTCATGGTTACCTCATATAACGGGATCATTTTTGATAAAGGTTTGCAGCCACACTTCCATGGCGATGATATTATAGAGCATTTCCGCCTGTCTGCCATCTCCTTTCAGATAGTGCTGCCAGTGGTTGTGGATTTTGGGCAGGTTCCAGATGCCACGCTGGCGGAATTCTTTGCTGTAAAATAGGTTATTGATTTGTGGATGGAGGGCGTTGCGCATCCAGCTATTCAAGAGGGGAGTGCCAAAGATGGCTTT
>JAAYQD010000222.1 GCA_012519465.1 Candidatus Cloacimonadota bacterium | reverse complement strand
TTTGCAGGTTAGCTTCACCCCCACCACCACCGATTATTATACCGGCACCATGACCATCACCAGCAATCTCTACAATCATCCCAATATCGAGGTTCCCCTCTCCGGCATCGGATTTACTAATGCTCCCCCTGTTGCCACAGATGTAATGGCTACCGGAACCCCCATCATCTATCAGGAAATGGTGGGCAGCTACACCTTCTCAGATCCCGATGGCGATGGCGAAGGTGCCACCATCCTGCAATGGTATAGAATTGTAAACGATACCCCCGAGGCCATTGATGGTGCCAATGAAGCCACCTATCAGCCCTTGGAAGCAGATATTGGTTATCCCCTGGCATTTGAAGTGACCCCTGTTGACCAGCACGGAATGCCCGGCGATGCTGTGATGAGCGCCTATAGCCCCGCTATCACCAATATCCCGGCTCCCAGAAATCTGAGCGCCACCGTTACTCCTCCCAGTGATGTAACCCTCACTTGGGAACCACCCGAAAACGTGGACATTCGTGCTTTTGTGGGATATCGTCTCTTCCGTAACGGACTCAATATCTCCACCATCACAAACCCCAATACTCTCACCTTCACCGATACCTACGTGCCGGATGGAGTGCATGAATACTGGGTTTGCACCCTCTTCAACAATCCCATGCTGGTTTCCGATCCCTCCAATATCGTCACGGTGCGCATTGGCGTGGCAAATGACGACGTTGTGGCATCCCCTGCCTCCGTCTCCGTCTACCCCAACCCCTTTGGCAATACTGCCAATTTTGAAGTCCAAGCCAAAGCCGCCACCCCCGTCAAACTAAGCATCTACAACCTGAAAGGTCAGCTTGTAAAGAGCTGGAATGCCCACAGCGATGCACAGGGAATCTCCAATATCCAGTGGAACGGCACAGACAATGCAAACAACCCCGTCCACAGCGGTATTTACTATTACAAGCTTGAAGCTGCCGGCATCAACCAAACTGGCAGAATCGTGAAAATACACTAAAACCTAAACATACTAAAAAAGCCCCGGGGATTTCTCTTCGGGGCTTTTTTTATTATTGATGATAAGTGGTTAACTACTCTCATCCACAAAGCGGGGATTGCACTGTCTTATTTTATCCACCAGCTCTGCCCGCTTTTGTTTGATCTTGATCTTTGCTTGACCCCATTCTGAAAACTGATAGGGAACCGCTATTTCAACATCATCCTTGCCCTTCACCCTCAGGGTAAAGCCCACCTTGTAAGGATTTAACATCATATTCTCACCACTGGAATCCCAGATCTTGGATACGAACTTCACACGGTTCAAATCTATCGTGCTACCATCATCCAAAGTATACTTCATCTTGCAAACCTCTTTAATTATTCAGACGCATGGCTGTGCCTTCGTCTTTTCAAAATAAACAGGGTTGTTACCCCTATAATACCCGCAAAACCTGCGGTAGTCCATTGTATCCAGCAGACCCCCGGAATGCGGAACCCTAATGTGCATCATAATAATGACACGTTAATTTTGATTTTTTATACAAAGTAAATACCACTATGCCGGATGACGGCAATATGTCAAGGAAATTAATATTTACACATTCTGTTTTAGGGGTTAGAGGCCAGAGACCAGAGGCCAGGGGGGCGGCTTCGCCGCATGGGACAGTGAACAGGGGCAGGCCCCTTTTCGTGTATATTCGTGCTTTTTGTGGATATTATATTAAAAGCGAACGGTAGTTAGCCTAAAATTCGTGTCTATTCGTGTAATTCGTGGTTAAAAAAAGCAAGCCACCTCACCTCCGCGTCGCATTCAATACCGCCAACAGCGTCACCCCCACATCCGCTATGATAGCTTCCCACAGGCCGCTCACGCCGCTCACACCCAATGCCATCACCAATACCTTTACGCCTAATGCCAAGAGAATATTCTGCGTCACCGTGTTATGGGTTCTTTGTGCCTGATCCCAAGCCGCCACCAGTTGTTGGGGACGGTCGTTCAAGAGCACCACATCCGCTGTTTCAATGGATGCCGGGTTGCCTATTTGTCCCATGGCAATCCCCAGATCCGCTCTGGCAAGGGCTGGGGCATCGTTCATCCCCTCGCCGGTATATGCCACCAAGCCATCCGTCTGATCCATAATCTCTTCCAGCCTGTCTATCTTCTCTTGGGGCAACAGCTCTGCCGCCCAAGCATCCAAGCCCAGTTCTTCACTGATGGCACGGGCTTTGGCTTCCCTATCTCCGGATAGCATCACCATGCGCTTGATTCCGCGCTTGCGCAGGCTGTCCAAGGCCTCTTTCATTCCGGGGCGAATCTCGTCAGAGAAGCACATGCATCCCAGATAGATATCGTTCTTGGCGGCATGCACCACGCTGGTTTCCCCTGCGTCAATCAGCCCCACAAAGCCATGTTCATCCAAAAAGGCGGCGGAACCCACTATCATCCTATCCTCGCCATACAGCATCAACACGCCTTTGCCGGAATATTCGGAATAGGCATTCACCATTTTGCCGTCATAATCCGCCGTATAGGTGCTCAAAACCGCTTTGGCAAAGGGATGGTTGGAGGTGTATTCGCTTTTATAGATGGTATCGATCAGCTCTGCAGGGTCTACCCCATCGGGAGCCAAGAGCTTTTCTATCTTCAGATTGCCGGTGGTGAGCGTTCCAGTTTTGTCAAAAACCATTGCCTTCAGCCGCCGCATCGTATCCAGGTACACGCTGCCTTTGAAGATGATTCCCTTGCGCGCCGCCTTGCCAATCCCCACGTAATAGGATAGCGGCACCGAGATCACCAGGGCACAGGGACAGCTCACGATCAAAAACACCAGCGCCCGATGCAGCCACACATTGGCTGGATAGCCCATCAGCACGGGGATTAGAAACACCAAGAGCGCAGCCCCCACCACAGACGGTGTGTAATAACTGGCAAAACGGGTGATAAATTTCTCGTTTTGAGACTTTCGGGCTCCGGCGTTTTCTATCAATTGCAAAATACGGCTCACGGTGCTCTCTGCATCCACGGATTTCACCTCCATCTCCAGGAGGCCATCCAGGTTCAATACTCCTGCCAAAATGGCATCTTCCTCTCTCACCGGCAGGGGAATTGCCTCGCCCGTGAGGGTAGAGGTATCCAGGGCAGAATTACCCTTGGTCACCACTCCATCCAGGGGCACCCGCTCTCCGGGATACACCAGCAGCCTATCGCCCACCTGCACTTCGCCCAATGGCAAATCTTTGGTGCCTTCTTCCGTCACCAGATGCGCCTTCTCCGGTTTGATCGCCAGGATGCCTTTGATGGAAGAGCGCGATTTTGCCACTGCCAAGGATTCCAGCCATTGTCCTATTTCATACAGCACCATCACTGCTGCAGCTTCTGTATATTCCTGCAGCACGAGGGCGCCGATGGTGGCAATGCTCATCAGAAAATGCTCCGAAAATACCTGTCCCCTACCTATGGATTTGATGGCGGAGATCGCCACGCGATGCCCCACCAACAGCCATGCACCCACGCCCAAGGCTATCTTCAGCCAGCCGGATGTGCCCAATAGCATGTTCAAGATTACGATCACCACCCCCACCGCCAAAGGCAGCCAAAAGCCCCAATCCCATTTGTTTATCTCCTCCTGGGCTCCCTTATCGGTGATGGTAACTCCCGGTTCTATGGAATCGGCAAGGTGGTTCAAGCGCTCCAGAGCGTTTTCCACGCCTTCCTGAAAGCTCACAATCAGGCGTTTATTCACAAAATCAAGCTGGACACTATGCACTCCCGGCATGCTGCTCACGCCGTCTTCTATCTTAATGCCACAATGGGCACAATCCAGATTGTGGATGTCATATTCACGGGTCGTCATTTTCTGTCTCCTTCCAAGATGTGTTCCATCGCCACCTCAAATACAGAGTGGATGTGATCGTCATCCAAAGAATAAAAGATGCTGGTTTTCTCTTTGCGATATTTCACCAATCGCGTGAGCCGCAATACCTTCAATTGATGGGAAATGGCAGATTGCCCCATCTGGGTAAGCGTGGCAAGATCCGCCACACACAACTCTTGCTGGCTGAGGAAAAACAGTATCTTCAGCCTGGTTTCATCGGCAAACACCCCAAAGAATTCACTCAAACGCTGCAACACCTCCAAGGAGGGCAGCCTGTCTTGCAGATTCTTCTTTTGATCTGCACTTATCATCTTACATTGCGTGGTCTCGCTCACTATTCTCTCCATATATGAGTATATATTCATATAATATATGAATGCCCACTAAAAACAAGTCTTTCCTGCGCTTTTTCATAACTTTTTTTACCCCTTTTTGCACGCCCCTCCCACTTGCTCTCCTGTTAGATGCGCTTGTGATGCCGTTGTGATACCCAGCGGTTTGCTGGGAGAGGCAACCACATCACAACGGTATCTAATGGGCAAGGTGTGTGTCACCACCCCGCCCTTGCCCATTAGCCTCCCTTGTACCACCCTTGTCTCACCCTTGCCGAGACAAAGGAGAGACAAGGGTGGTTAACAGGGAAGGAGGGGGCGATCTAATAATTATTGTTGACTGTTTTGCACTCTATTCTATCCTTGTTTTAGCCAAGAAAAAAGCTGGAGGATCGTGGAAATGCTAAAAAGAGCCCTCACAAAATACATAAAAGATTTGCAAGATATCATCAATAGACAAGATGCCACAGAAGAATCCTTTTACGGATGCCTTGAAGAGCTAATAAAAGCTTATGCTGAGATAAACAATATCAAAAACTGTAATGTAACCGTATTGCCCAAACCCATGGAAGCGGGGAACCCTGATTTTTGTATCCGGGATGGGAGCAACCGCATTACGGGCTATATAGAAGCCAAAAAACCGGAAACTTACAATCTCGGCCCCATCGCAGAGAGCGGGCAACTAAAACGCTACCGCAATGGCATAGCCAACCTAATCCTCACCAATTTCTACGAATTTTGGCTTTTTCAGCATGGCGTTTTTAAAAAAAGCGTCACCATAGCCAGTCCTATCAATGCCACTCAAATGAATGTGCCGCCCCCTGTGGCCAATGTGGATGAGTTTGCCGATTTGTTCCAGCACTATTTCAGCTTTTCCCTACCAGCCATTACCGACCCCCAAAGCCTTGCCGATGCCCTTGCCAAGCACACTCGCTATTTGAAGGAGCAAATCATTTTCGAATTGGATAATAATAAGGAAACCAAATATATACAAGCATTGCTGGAGTTCTATGAAGCATTCAAGGACACATTGATTCACGACCTGAAACTGAAGGACTTTGCTGATCTCTTTGCCCAAACTCTCACCTATGGCATCTTTGTCGCTCGCACCCGTAGCAAAGAAGAAAATTTTGATAGCAGGCTTATTAATTCACACATCCCTAATTCCTTGGGCATCTTGAAAAGCATCTTTAAATTCATTGATTATGAAGAACGGCCCCAAAGTATTGATGTGTTGATTCAAGGTGTTGTGGATATTCTTTTTAATACAGAAATTGAAAAAATCATGCAGAGTTTTGATGCCGAGGGTAAAGGCAGTGACCCCATCGTGCACTTTTATGAAACCTTTCTCAGCGAATATAACCCCAGATTAAAAGAAAAGCGCACGA
>JAAYQD010000221.1 GCA_012519465.1 Candidatus Cloacimonadota bacterium | reverse complement strand
TACATCCAGATCGTTGGTAGGTTCGTCCAAGAGCAGCACATTGCCGCCAGCCTGCAGGGTGAGCGCCAGGTATGCCCGGTTTTTCTCCCCACCGCTGAGGATATTGAGGGGTTTGATGTGGTCTTTGGATGAGAAATTGAACTTGCTGATATACTCGCGGGCATTGATTTCCCTATCGCCTATCTTGAGGATATCATGGCCTTCGCCGATCAGCTCCAAAAGGGTTTGATCGGTATCCATATCCCGGGCTTGATCCACGTAGGAGAATTTGACCGTTTCGCCGATGTCAAAGCTGCCGGAATCAGGCGTCACCTGCCCCATGATCATCTGAAAGAGGGTGGATTTGCCGGCTCCATTGGGACCAATCACGCCGATAATGCCGCCGCGGGGGAGGTCAAAATCCAGGTTTTCATACAGGATTTTCTCATCATAAGCCTTGGAGATACCCTGCGCTTGGATCACCTTATTGCCCAGATGCGGTCCCGGGAAGATGATGATCTGATCGGTGGTGTTTTCCTTGCGGTATTGGACGGCTGCCAGCTTTTCAAAGTTTTGGATTCTGGCTTTGCTCTTTGCCTGCCTTGCCTTGGGACTGCTGCGGATCCATTCCAATTCATCGGCAAGCATCTTTTGACGGCGGCTTTCGCCCTTGGCTTCGTTTGCCAGACGAATCTGTTTTTGCTCCAGCCAACTGGAATAATTGCCCTCGTAAGGGATGCCTTCGCCGCGGTCCAGCTCCAAAATCCAGCCTGCCACGTTATCCAGAAAATAGCGATCGTGAGTCACGGAGATCACGGTGCCCTTATATTGCTTCAGATGGCGCTCCAGCCAGAGCACGGTTTCTGCATCCAAGTGGTTGGTGGGTTCATCCAAAAGCAGGATATCCGGCTCTTGTAATAGGAGGCGGCACAGCGCCACCCGTCTGCGTTCACCACCGGAGATATGCTTGATTTGCAAATCCGATGGGGGACAGCGCAGAGCGTCCATAGCCAATTCCAGGCGGCTGTCCAAATCCCAGGCGTTGGCGGCATCCAATTGATCCTGCACCTTGCCCTGCTCTTCCAGGAGCGCATTCATCTCATCATCGCTCATGGGCTCTGCAAAGCGGTTGTTGATCTCATCAAAGCGTGCAAGCAAGGCAACTGTTTCCGCCACGCCTTCCTGCACTATCTGCAGCACCGTCCTTTCGGGATCCAGCTGTGGGTCTTGTTCCAAATAACCAACGCTGTAGCCCTTGGACATCGCCACAGTGCCGATATAATCGTTATCCAAACCCGCCATGATCTTCAGCAGGGTGCTTTTGCCGGAGCCATTGAGCCCCACAACGCCTATTTTGGCACCGTAATAGTAGCCCAGCCAGATATCTTTGAGGATATAGCGCTTGCCATCCACCACTTTGCCGATACCGGACATTGAATATATTACTTTCTTGTCATCCATCATAAACCTCAGTCACTTAGCTTGTTTATGCCAAGAATGAAAACGAGCGGGCTGTGTCAAGATATGAATTGGGCAAATCGATTCTGAATGATAAATCTACGCATAGTAGTTGACACAAATAAAGCATCCAGAATACTGGAACTATGCAGAGTATTATTATAAAAAAGAAGGATTTTCAGGATTTCACCAGCATCCCCAGCGGCTGGAGCTTGATTGCACTAAAGCGGGATGATGAGGTGTTGCACCTCGGATATGCCGGCAATGTGAAGAGGCGTATCAACTATCTTTTGCAGATGGCTGATGAGGATGGCAGCGTGGGCGAGCTGATGGACGCATGCACCCAAATGCAGGTGTGGCAATACGAATCCGCCCTGGATACTCTGGTGGCATACAAGGTGGGGCTGCAAAACCTAAACCCTTCCCTGCAAAGCAACTTCCGCCCCTGGAAAGACTATGCGTATCTGGCGCTCAATTCCCAGGTCTTTCCCTTTCTCAAAATAGCTGAGGATACCAATGATGATTGGCTGTATGTGGGTCCTTTTCGGGATAGATTCTTTCTGGTGGATGTGATGGATACCGTGGCGAGGATACTGCGTTTGCCCAGCTGTGAAACCACGGATTGGCCCTGTGAAAAGTTGGATGAAGGGCTGTGTGCCGGCTATTGCCGCAGCTTGGATGCTGCCCATGAAGAGGAGGAGTATTCCCTTGCCAAGCTGGATAGCCTTCTCAAAGAAAGCTTTATGCGCGCGGAAAACGGCATCCTGGAGCTGCTCTTGGGTGAGCGGAACCGATATTTTGATGATCTGGAATTTGAGCGTGCAGACCTTTTGGACGATCAGACAGAACTGTTGGAAAAGTATCGGGATTGGCTGATCTTCCTGTATAGCGCACGTCATCTATCCTGGGAAGAAGATGGCTTGCAGGTGGAAGATGGGCGCTTGCGCAGGGTTCGCTTTGAGGGAAATGATTACCTTTTTGCCAAGGATAGCACCGTGTATAGACCCAATGAGGCCTTGGCGCTGAATCTGGATAGCGTGGATGAATCCCGTATCCTGTATGAATATTATCAAAAAAAGAATAAGGTATAGAATATGTTTGAAACACTGAAAGAATTGGATCTTGTAAAACAATCCCGTCAGGGGAAGGTGAGGGATATCTATGATTTGGGGGAGCAGCTGCTCTTGGTTACCAGCGATCGGCTGTCCGCCTTTGATGTGGTATTCCCCGATCCCATCCCGGATAAGGGACGCATCCTGAATGGCATTGCCACCAGCATCTTCAAGGCTACCCAGCATATTGTCCCCAATCACTTTATCACGGATAAGGTGGAGGAATACCCGGAGGAGTTTCATCCTTTTAAGGAGTATCTCTTGGGGCGTAGCATGCTGGTGCGCAAGACACGCGTGATTCCCTTTGAATGCATCGTGCGCGGCTATATCAGCGGTTCCGCCTGGAAAGAATATGCCAAGACGAATACCATCGGCGGGATGATGATCACAGAAGAGATGCAGGAAAGCCAGAAATTTGCCAAACCGCTGTTTACCCCTTCCACCAAGGAAGAGGAGGGGCACGACGTGAATATCAGCTATCGGGATATGCTGGCACATACCGATGAATGGATAGCCCAGTTTCTGAAAGAGAAATCCATTGCGCTGTACAACTTTGGGCATGAGATGATGCTGGAACAGAATATCATCTTAGCTGATACCAAGTTTGAATTTGGCTCCTTAAACGGTGAGATCGTCCTCATCGATGAAGCGCTCACGCCTGATTCCTCCCGGTTTTGGGATGTGGAGGATTATGAGATTGGCAAGAGCCCGCGCAGCTATGACAAGCAGTTTATTCGAGATTATCTCATCCACAGCGGATGGCAATCCGATACCCCCGCTCCGTCTTTGCCCCCGGATGTGATAGCGCAAACGCGGGAAAAGTATCAGCAGATTTATAAGATCATAACCAAAGAGAATTTGTAAGATGCCAAAGAGAATCTGTATTGTGGATGACGAAGAGGAATTGATCCTCAATCTGAAGGCTGAACTGAGCGATATGCATCCGGATTGGGAGATACATCCCTTTACCAATGGCATGGATGCCTTGCGGCTGATCCTGGAAGGTGGCGTGCATCTGCTGCTCACCGATATTGCCATGCCCGATATGGATGGTTATGAATTGTATTGGCGGGTGCAGGAGCATGACGCCAGTATCCCCATCATTATGATGACAGGCTTTGGCTACGACCCCAACCATGTGGTGGTGAGAGCCCGCACAGACGGTCTCAAAGACGTGCTTTTCAAACCCTTCCCCGTGGAAAAGCTGGCAGCCATGATGGAACAACGCCTGGCAGAAAGCCCTCAAAAAGCGTGATTGACGAAGAATTTATCCAACGGCACCTGGTGCAGCGCTCGCTCTTGAGCCACCTTCTAACGCCCGCAGCAGGCGTGTATTCTCTTTTGCAAAAATCCCGCATGCAAAGGCAGCTGAAACGCGTGATCAAGGCGGATATTCCCATCATTGGGATTGGCAATATAGTGAGCGGAGGCAGTGGCAAGACTCCTTTTACCATGGCTTTGGCAGCGCAGATGCAGCAGGATGGCTGGCGGGTGGCAATCTCACACCGGGGCTATAAGGGTAGGTTGGAAAACACGCCCACATTGATTTCGGATGATAAAGGCGTGCTGTATGAGGTGGATCAAAGTGGGGATGAAGCCTGGATGATGGCAAATGCCCTGCCCGGCATCCCCGTAGCCGTGGGTAAGGATAGATTGGGCGTGATCTCTCTTGTCCAATCCCTGCAGCCCACAGTGCAAGCCTTGATTATGGATGACGTCTTCCAAAACCATAGATTTCACAAGGATGTGCAGATAGCATGTTTTGATGCAGAGCTGGGCTTGGGTAATGGCAGATTGATCCCCGCCGGGTATCTGCGTGAAAAGCCGGAAGCCTTAGGGCGGGCAGATCTCTGTGTGATCAGCTGTAAAACCCCTGATGCGGACGCCACGCCTCTCTTGGAAGCCATCTCCCCATATTGCCCCTGGATAGAGGTGCTGCGCTACCAGCCGGCAGGGGTGTATGATCTTGAGGGCAAGCGCCATGAAATTAGGGATTTGGATAGAACCGTGCTGGTATCCGGCATAGCTGCGGCATCTGGATTTGAAAGTTTGGCAGAGCAGGCAGGCGTGGATGTGTGTGCCCACTTCGCCTTTGGAGATCACTATCACTTCCGTTCCCGTGAAGCCCTGCAACCCCTCCTGCGCCTCTTAAATAAGGAATCCATCCGCCATGTGTGTACCACCGCCAAGGATATGCCCAAGCTGGCTCAGCATCGGGATCTGGCGCCGCTACTCTTGGAACTGAGGATAGAGCCGCAAGCCGGGCAGATGGAAACCATCTGGAACATAATCAAGGAACGGCAGGAGATTAGATGATTCATCCGGATAAAATCCAGCTCTTATTCTTCTTTTTAATCTCTTATCTGCTTTCGCGTGTGTTTGTGCGCTTTGAGGTGCCACGCAGCCTGGTGCGCTGGCTGATAGTGGAAAAGCATATCACCATCTCCCGGTTGAGCTGGCTGATAATCTTTGGCACCACCATCATCTCCATGCTGATAGCCAATGTGGTCACATTGATGGCGATGATTCCCGTATTGGAGCTGATCCATAAGCAATTTAATGGCACGGAGCGGGAGCAGCACAAATTTGCCACCTTGATGGTACTCTCCGCCGTGTGGGGTGCCAATATCGGGGGGATAGGGATGTTGACGGGCACTACCACCAATGGTATTCTGGTGGCGATGTATGAAGCCTACAAATTCCCCATCAGTTGTCAATTTACCTTCCTTTCCTGGATGACTTGGGCAATGCCTCTGGCACTTTTATTGTGTGTGGTTGGCTGGCTGATCCTGATGCTTGTGTTTCGCCCTGCCAAGAGCATGCAAGGGGGAGAGCTGCGGTCACAGCTATGTGGGGATGATTCTCATATAAGGGGGCGCAAGATATCTCTATGGCTGGCACCCATCTTTTTATTCTCTGCAGCCGGCCTCTCTTCCAGCATGAGCTTCTTTCCCAAACAGCAAACAGAGCTATTGATTCTAAGCGCTATTTGGACTCTTGTGTTTCTTTATATCCTCTTGCTGCATCCCTTCCGTCTGCAATCCGGTGAGAAGAGACAAATCCTCTTGCCATGGGCATATATTTGGCACGATTTGCCCCGCAAGGGTCTGCTGTGGATCTTGGCAGGAGTGGCGATTACCATGGTGTTGGTGTTTCTCAAACTGCCCAAAGCTTTGGCAGAGGTATCAGTCCAGTGGATCACAGGGGAAAAATCGGCCTTGGCATTGCTCTTGATCGTGGGTGGTGTGGCCACCTTTGCCACGGAATTGATGAGCAATTCGGTGATACAGATTGCCATGTTTGTGACCCTGTTTCCCATCACCAAAGTGAACCCCAATATCAGCTGGCAGGTGATGCTTGTGATTTCTCTCACCAGTACCTGTGCCTTCATGAGCCCCATTGCCACGCCTTCCAATGGCTTGGGCTTTGGCAGTACCCGCAAGATATCGCTTCCTTACATGCTCTTTGCCGGGTTATTGATGAATCTGGGCAGCCTGATGATCATCAGCCTCTGGGTGCACTATGTGGTGCCCATAGTGCTGTGTTTGTTTGCATAAAGCAGCCATTGAGCGGCGATGGTGATGCCCGCCGTCTCTGCCCTTGATACCAGATGCCCAATACTGATTTGATCTATATTTAGCTCTTTGAAGAGCATCTTTTCCTCATCCGACCACCCTCCCTCCGGCCCAATAATAAAACAGGGTTTGCCATCCACAGGAACCTCCAAATCACTCAGCCACATATTGGGCTTGTCCTCTGAACACAAGATGGGGCGATAGCCTTCCTCCTGGATCATTTCCAACCCCTCTTTCAGGCTTTGGATGGGGGAGATGGTGGGCAGGATGGGGTTGTCACATTGTTTGATGGCAGCCAGGGCAATGCGTTCAAAACGGGTGATGCCTGCATGAGAGCCTTTGCGGATGGTAAACCTGCTTACCAAGGGGAAGAATCTGCCTGCGCCTAATTCGGTGCACTTTTCCACCAGCAGCTCATCATGCCTATTTTTGAGGAGGGCGAAGGCAATGGCATAAGGCGCTGGGAAGTGCAGGTCTTCTTGGATGGACACCTGCTCCAACCGGGCTTGTTTGTTATCTATAAAGACCACGCGGGCAGTGGCGAGGCTGCCTTTGCCGCTGTTGAGCGTGATAATGCTGCCTTCGCGAGCCCGGGTAACCCTTACCAAATGGTGAAACTCCTCGCCGCTGAGGGTGAGGAGCTGATCAGTACTATTTAAATCCGGATAATAGCTGGAAGGCATGGGGTTTAGTTAAAGATATCACGCAGCTTATGCAGGAAGCTGCGTCCGGGCTTCATATTCCTTTTTACGTCAAACTCGCGCAGCTTTTGATACAGCTCGGTCTCTTCTTTGGAGATGCGCGTGGGGGTGACCACGGTGACTCTTACCAATAGATCGCCTCTTACGTGGCTGTGTAGGCCTTGTATCCCAAGGCCTTTCATGCGGAAGATACGGCTGCTCTGGGTGCCTGCGGGAACCTTCATCTTGGCTTTACCCGTGATGGTGGGAACGCTGATTTCGTCTCCCAATACAGCTTGCGAAATGGTGATGGGGTATTCCAGCAGGATATTGTCTCCATCCCTGATAAAGGTGTCGTCCTCTTTCTCTTGGATGAGAACCAGGATGTCTCCAGCAGCACCGCCACGCAGCCCGATATTGCCTTGGCCGCGCAGGCGGATATATTGACCCTCCTCCACGCCGGCAGGGATTTTGACCGTGATTTCCTTCACTTTGTTCTGGCGGCCTTCGCCACCGCATTTCTTGCATTTATTCTTGATTATCTTGCCTTCTCCGCTGCAGGAGGGACACACAGAAATGCTCTGCATCTGGCCAAACAGGCTGGGGCGCACAACCCTCACCTGTCCTGTGCCGTTGCACTGGCTGCAGTTTTCCACCTGATTGTCTTCGCTGCCGCTGCCACTGCATTTATCACAGGCTACTTTTGTGTTTACCTTCAGCTTCTTCTCTGTGCCCAAGGCTATCTCTTTGAGGGTCAAAGAAAGGGCTATTTGCAGGTCTTCGCCGCGATTGGGCTGTCTTTGCCTACCACCTCCTCCTCCAAAGCCTCCGCCAAAGAGCATGTCAAAGATGCTGCTAAAGCCTCCGCCAAAGAGGTCGCTGATATCGTCAAAGCGGGTAAAATTATCCCAGGAGAACCCGCTGTTGCCAAATTGGCTGCGCAATCCATCATGTCCAAACTGATCATAGGTTCGGCGCTTGTCTTCATCAGACAGCACTTCATACGCCTCACTGGCTTCTTTGAACTTCTCTTCTGCTTCCTTATTATCAGGATTCTTATCAGGGTGAAATTTGAGGGCAAGAGCCCGGTATGCCTTTTTGATCTCGTCTGCGGTGGCAGTTTTATTTACTCCCAACACTTCATAATAATCGCGTTTTGCCATTGTTACTCCTGGATAGTATTAATTAAGAGGCGGGACCATGAAAAGCCCCGCCAAGCTATTGTCAATGTTATTGTTCATCCACCACTTCAAAATCGGCATCGATGGGACCGTCTTGTGATGGGGAATCATCAGGTGTGGGACCTTGTTGGAAGTCCTCTGGATTGAAGCCGGCGGCATTGGGATCAAATCCGCCTTGCTGGGTTTGTGCCTGCTGGTAGATGATTTCACCAAGCTTCTGGGCTTTTTGTGCCAGCTCTTCTTTGATGGCTGTCATCTCTTCTGTATCGGTGGCCTTTTCAAAGCGTTCCCTGGCAGATTTGATGGCGTCTTCCAGCTCTGTCTTTTCGCTGTCAGACAGCTTGTCTCCATATTCCTTGAGGGATTTCTCTGTGCCAAAGATCAGCCCATCCAGCTCGTTTTTGGCTGTGATGAATTCCTGACGCTTCTTGTCTTCTTCTGCGTGCAGCTCTGCATCTTTGATCATCCGGTCGATATCATCCTGGCTCATGTTTCCAGCACGGTCGATCCTGATGGATTGCTGTTTGCCGGTGCCTTTGTCCTTGGCAGAAACATTCAGGATACCATTGGCGTCCAGATCAAAGGATACCTCAATCTGCGGAACGCCACGGGGTGCGGCAGGCAAGCCCACGAGGTCAAAGCGACCCAAGGATTTATTATCGCCAGCCATGGAGCGTTCACCCTGCAAAACGTGGATGGTTACCGCTGTCTGGTTATCCGCTGCAGTGGAGAATACTTCGCTCTTGTTTGTGGGAATGGTGGTGTTGCGAGGGATGAGGGTGGTGCTCACGCCGCCTAAGGTCTCGATGCCCAGGGAGAGGGGAGTCACGTCCAAAAGTAGCACCTCGCTTACGTTATCGTCACCAGCTAAGATGGCGCCTTGGATGGAGGCGCCGATGGACACCACTTCGTCGGGGTTCAGGCTGCGGTTGGGCGTTTTGCCAAAGAACTTTTCCACGGCTTCGCCAACTGCGGGGATGCGGGTGCTGCCGCCCACCATTAGTACTTCCTGGATGTCGGAAGGGCTCAGCTTGGCATCAGCCAAGGCTTTGCGGCAGGGCTCCAGGGAGCGCTGTACGAGGTGTTCGGTAAGGCGGTTGAATTCTGCCAAGGTGAGATCCATATTCATGTGTTTGGGACCGCTGGCATCTGCCGTGATGAAGGGCAGGTTGATATTGGTGGTTTGGGTTCCGGAGAGCTCGATCTTGGCTTTTTCAGCTGCTTCACGCAGGCGCTGCATTGCTATTGGATCGCTGGAGAGGTCTATGCCTTCCTGCTTCTTAAAGTTATCCAATATCCAATCCATCACCGCTTTGTCAAAGTCATCGCCACCCAAATGGGTGTCGCCATTGGTGCTCAACACCTCCACCACGCCCTGGGAAATATCCAGGATGGAGATATCGAAGGTGCCGCCGCCCAGGTCATACACAGCCACTTTCTGCTCTTTGCGGTTTTCCATGCCAAATGCCAAAGCCGCTGCTGTAGGCTCGTTGATGATGCGCTTCACTTCCAGACCGGCTATCTTGCCGGCGTCTTTGGTAGCTTGGCGCTGGTCGTCGTTAAAATATGCGGGAACGGTTACCACTGCCTCTGTAACGGTTTGTCCCAGATAGGCTTCTGCGGTTTCCTTCATGCGGGCAAGCACCATCGCAGAGATCTCTTGCGGAGTATAATCTTTGTTCTCTGCATCCACGTGCACTGCCGCCTGTCCTTTCACGCCGGATGCCACTTTGAAGGGCACCTGCTCTATTTCACTTTTCACTTCCCCGATGGCGCGCCCCATAAAGCGCTTGATCGAAGAAACGGTATTAAGGGGGTTTGTCACTGCCTGGCGCTTTGCCAATTGGCCCACCAGACGCTGACCGTCTTTGGTAAATGCCACCACGCTGGGGGTGGTGCGTCCACCTTCCGCATTGGTGATCACTACGGGTTTTCCACCTTCAACGACGGATACACAAGAGTTCGTCGTTCCAAGGTCAATTCCAATTATCTTTCCCATTTATTCCTCCATGGTACTCTTATTATTATTTGTGTCCGGTTCTTTGGTTCCGGAAGAGACCGCCACGCGGGCTGGCCTCAAAACTTTATCATGAATCATATAGCCGTTTTGAATCACGGCTGCGATGGTATTCTCGGGCTCTTCACTGGGAATATGAGCTAAGGCTTCATGCCATTGGGGATCAAATTCTGCCCCCAAAGCCTCTATCTTGCGGACGCTTTCCCGCTCCAAAACATTGCGTAGCTGCTGTTCTATCAAGCCAAAGCCTTTGATCAGCTTATCTTCTTTGTGCTCTTCGGTAATCTGCTCCAGCGCACGCTCAAAATTGTCCAACACATCACACACTTCCAAAGCCAGCTTTTGGGTGGCCATCTTGATCCAATCGGTCTTTTCCTGGATGCTGCGGCGACGGTAGTTTTCAAATTCCGCCATATTGCGCAGATATTTATCTTTCCACTCTGCCACTTCGCTTTCCAGCTCTTCGATGCGTTCTTCGGGCGTGAGTTCTCTTTCAATCTGTATTTCTATGTCGTCGGTTTCCACCTCTGCGGCGGCTGCGGTCTTCTTCTTGTCTGTCATTTCTGTCTCCTACTTGGGGATCATCATTCCCTGCTTGGTGGTATCGGTGATGGTGAAGGTGATATCTCGCACCAGCGGAATCAGCTTGCGATAATCCATGCGCAGGGGAGCGATCACACCCAGATAACCGGGGATGCCAAATACTTCGTAACGGCCATAGATGATGGCAAATTCCTGCCAATGGGGCTCGTTCAGCTCATCTCCCATCAGTATTTGCACGCCGGATTTGGGAGCTTTATCCCGCATCAGATTCAGCAGTTTATCCTGGCGCTGGATGAGGTTCATAAAGTTTAGGATGCTGTGTTTGGAATCGAACTCCGGCTGCTCCAAAAAGCTGATGCTGCCATCAAAATTGATAAAGAAATCCGAGAGCTCGATGAACACTTTGTGCAGCTCCTTCAAAAACTGACTGATGAGCGCACTATCCTGATGCATGGTCTCCCGCATCTCCACCAATACGTGATTGGCTATATCATAGATGCGCTGTCCTACCAATTCATCGTTCAGATAACGCACCAGCCTGCGCAGCTGGGCATCTGTGATGGTATAATCAAACTTCATGATCACGGTCTTATCCAAACCGCTATCCAGGCTCATCACAAAGATATATTTGTGGTTCCCAATGGGGAATACCTCCAGACGTGCCAAATATCCCCCGGATACTTCAGGCTCTGCCACAAAGCTGAGCTGATCCGTCTCCCGCGCCAAAAGCTGCATGATAAAGTGCAGTGCCCGCGGGGTATCGCGATAGTTTGCCATCAATAGCTCCCGCAGGAGGTTCATGCCTTCATAGCTCACCCGCTCATGCTGGGGCTCAATCAAGCTCAAGTACTCCCGATAGCCCTTGATGGTGGGCGTGCGGCCAGCCGAGGTGTAAGGCTGCTCTATATATCCCATCTTTTCCAGCTTGATCAAATCCAAACGCAATGTGGCAGAGCTCACCTCGGTGAGATACTTTTCATTGAGGATGCGTGAAGACACGGGCTCCACGCAGGCAATGTATTCATCCACCAGCGAAGTAAGCGTTTTATCCAGCCTGATCTTGGTCTTTTTCATTGAGATAGCACCTATGGGTTTTTTAGTAATTAGCACTCCATGCTGCGAATTGCTAATCCAGAGACAATATAATCAGGTTGGGGAAATTGTCAATCTAAAAGTGAGACTGCTAAGTTTGGGGATTTGCTTTTGTGGGAATGAGTATATAAACCCTCTATAAACCCTCACTGAAAATTGCAAATCCACTCACCAAAACTGCAAATCGCTGTTTTTAGGGGATTTTTCATGGGCTGGCTTCAGTAGTTTCACTCACCAAAATGGCAAGAAACCATCACCCCATTGAGTAATTATGCTCATATTATTCATACTCATATCAGCAAAAGATGCTTGTGTAGTGTAGCACATAGAGTGACACTTAATATTGTGTTGATAATAAGCATTGATCAAGTTTTGGATGTTATTAGGGGCGATACCACTGTCGTGCAAACCATCAGAAAACAGTATAAGTCCTCTATTTCTTAACGGAGGGGAAAACCGTTGATATCCAGAATTAAATGGAACATTAAGATTCGTGTTATGATTAGTATTGCATGCCGACACGCTATTCATCAATTTATCTTGATTGTTTTCAATTGTAATCAGACTTGTATTATTACCAACCAAATTGGTTACATAGTTTTGTTGATTTGAAGAACTGATTTTAAACATATTTACTCTATCGCCATTATACAAGTATCCTATCAATGCACGGGCTGTCCTTTGAAGATTCCCGGATACCCCCGCCATTGATCCTGAGTTATCCAGCGCAACAACCACATCAATCCCATCATCATAAACAGTGAAACCGGAACCATCGAGTCCATCAAAACCATCCCGGACATTTGCACCAATATAGGCAAAATGCAGCACCCCGTTATTGCCAATGTCAACCAGGATATCATAATCTCCCACTGTTGTAGCGGTCATTACCGGAGTACTAGAATACCATACTCCGTCATTATCCGAAGTTCCAGATACCTGACAGATAATTGTATTCAAAGCTGATATATTCATCCCATCGGTATAATCCTGATCCTCAACAATGTAAACCGTAAGAGGAGTATTCTGGGGGCAGTTTGTGACTTTCACATGAACCGGATCGCCGATCCGAAACATGTTCTTATCCCGTCCATCTGGAGGGTTGGACACTCCGGCGCTGATAACCTGGGGTGTAAAGTGAAAGCCCCGGGACTTATAGGCGTTATCAATGGCTGCTTGCTTTGGGTTTAATGTATTGGGAGCAGAGCCATCAGCCACCAGGTTCATGAGGATGTTATAGAAATAACGGGGCTTATAGCGGTAGCTGCTGTTTGGAATGATTTCTTCATTTACAATTTTTAGTCCCGCAACCAACAAAGTATCCACACCAACAACACCCTGATCAGAATTGGGGAATAATGAACTGCCACGCAAACTCCACCAGACTGAGGCAAGGGGATAGCGATTCCAGTAATTAGTATAGAAGCTCTCATTAATGGCTAAGGACCCATCATAATATAATTGGTTTATAGAAGCTACATCGTATCCTGCAATGTCATTCGCTATCCCGTGATTGTGATATGTTGAATCAATCCCTATACTAAGCCAATACTCTGCAAATGCTTCGTCCATTGCCTGATATGGCATAGCAAAATTAGGGTTTGTAACATCAGGGTTTGTCGTCTCAAAAAACTGATGAAATCCCATGATATTGAATGTAAAATAATGTGAGGCTTCGTGCCTTATCACATGCGAGTTTTTCCCCTCTCTTAACTGAATTTCTCCCAGACGAGGATCCCATAGTCCAAGTACGGGTATATCGCAATCCGCTACTATTTGCGGATATAAACAATTCTCAAAGCTCTCTACAATAGAGCAAAAAACACTATCCTGTTCTTTAATGTGATGAAGGATATTAGGAGTATGCTGAGCATAGTAGATACTATCCGTGCTGCAATACAAGGAATCAGGCAACACGACATTGATGCCAGTTGGCGTTTGAGTGAAGACATTGTACGACAGACAACTTGGGTTGGATTTAGTCCTTACACTATACCTGTCACTTTGGTAGTTAACCTGAAACCACTCACTGGGATAACCATCCAATAATGCAATTCCAGAATCATTAGTATAATAGGGATCATGATCATCGTTCAATACTTCGATGCTCTTCATAGCTTGAAGACCTAACGAGCTAAAATTGCTGTCTTTACTGAACTTGCTCCCCATAACCTCGCAAGCTGTCTACTGGTTAATCACATAACCTTCGCAAAACCATTCTCCGGTTTCGGCATCAATATAATAAACTATTCCAGGGAAAACTATTTGCCATTTCAATCTATAGGGTAGTTGAACATCGCCAATCTTCCGTGATTTGAATTGAATCAGAGACTTATGGCGCCAGGGTGGTGTATCCTTATTACACAATGGCGATTTTTCAAACTCACTTCGGGCGATTTGAAATGCTTCTTCTTTGCTTATCTGCACATTAACACCATCCGGCAATTCCACGGTATTATCACCAATTGAAAAGTGCTTTCGTCCACTATCGCACGTAATCATGATAAACCCTGCGCCTTCTACCCCATAGCCATCTACCTGTTGGATGTAATCTGTAGTATAGCCTCTTACCGATTTTGAAATGCGACTCATGGATAGCTGCATTCTGTTTGCGGGTGAAAAGGGCAATATCTTTTCTACTATCATTTCGCAAGCTTGCCTGAAGGCGATCGTGTCCCCTTCTGAAGAAAAGTAAATACCAGAGAAGTTCCCTCTATAGGTATGCAATCTCATAGTATTTGTACTGTGTCCCACCTCTCCCACAAACCCTGTCTCTGCCTTGAAACGTTCAGCTAATTGGTTTAGTTCCCAGGTTTTGCGCTCGTACTCTGGGACATTGCCGGTGTCTTCAGTGCTAAATATCGCTGTGCAGAGCAGCAGCAAGATCGTGATCAATGCTTGTGTTTTCAGTTTACTTCTCCTTTACCTAATCGTTATTTTACTGGATGATACGCGTTGCCTATTGTCCTTGAAAACTGTATAGCAGCGGCATACAGTTTTGGGCGTGGATAAGACCAGTAATGCTGATCAAAGACAGCACAAGGGTCACTAATAACACACTGTGTTACATTCATCGTTGGCAATCCTGATTTTTCTAATGTATATGACCTCCCCCGTAGTTGGGTCAACATAATTCACTCCTCCCCCGAAACTTACAAGATAGCAAAGTTTATATTCGACGATCCCAGATGCATATTCTATGGGAGCATATACCAGTTTTACATGTCTGCGAAACATCCAATGATTGATGTCGAAATCCACATTAGCATCGTAGTGTTGTAAGACAGCATGTATGGCTTCATCCTCTGTGATATTGACTTGGACAATCTCAGAACTTATGACTGTTGTGTCATCCGTAATGCTGAATTGAGAAATAGCGAGATTATAATGAATTCGTAGAGATCCTGCGCCTTCAATTGAGAAGCCATTGACCTTTTGCCAATAGATGATACGGGTTCCCAATGCATTGCTTACTACCTTACCACTTTTCAGCTGCCCTTCTCTTGCAGAGATAAATGGCGTCACCTTAGCAGCGACACGATCAAAAATCTGCCTCATAGAAACGGTATCTTGTGGAGCTGTTACTTGAATGTCCTTGAAATTACCAAAGTAATTACTAAATCTCATAGTTTGATGACTATAAACGAGATCCCCCTCAAACCCTGTTTCGGCTTTGAATCTTGCAGCTCTTTCATTTAAGATTGCCTGCTTTTGTTTGTATTCCTCTGTTTGCTCATAAGGTATTCCCCTCAACGGTAAGACCATAAGCAACAAAAGGAATACGCAATAAAAAAACCTTTTCATCATTCCTCCTGCCTGTGTTTGTTTTTATTTATCTGGGTTCTTCATATCTCATTAAGCAAGCAGTCTAAATGTTTAACACCGCAAGTCAAAACAAAACAATCTGCTGATTCTTGTCAACAAAGAATTTGATGACTTTCGAAAAAATTCAAAGAGAAATTGTTTCTACGACTTCACTTGAATAAACCATCTCATCTCTCATTAGCCACCCTTGTCTCACCCTTGTCTCACCCTTGTGTAGGCAAAGGAGAGACAAGGGTGGTTAACAGGCAAGATATGTGTAGACACACCACATTTTGACATGAAAAGTACGATACACGCTATACTTGATTGAAGCTCTGAAAGGCGCAAAGCATGAGAAAGCCTTCAAAATTTCCTCTTGACATTTATCTCTCAACATACTACACTGCATCCAGTTCATTTCAGGACGTCATAACAAAAAATAAAAATAGAATAACAATGACCCCTCAAACCCTTGCCCCGCCTCGGTTAAAGCCTGTTTAGGTTTGACATTGGGAAACAACCATGCCACTGGAAATTGGTATCTTGGCTACATTCATTTGACAGATTAAAAAACCTCAAGGGAGGTGTGAGATGAAAACGAGATTGATTTGTATTATGGCAATGCTGCTGTTTGCAAGCCTTTTATTTGCCGAAACAGACCCATTTACTATTAAAACCGACAGCGCCAAACATGAAATCGTTGATTCGTTATGGGCGGTTGACCGGCTCAGCGGGTCGATTTATTATCAAAAGGACTACATTACGGTAGATGCAAATTGGCAGGAAGGGGAAACATATATTGGAGATTATTACGATTGGGGCTGGATGGTGCGCTTTGCCAGCATCGGCTATCTTTCCTTTGAATTGCCGAGCATACCTGAAGGTTACAAGATTAAATCTGCAAATCTCATGATGTGCATAGGGGCTACTGCGGGTAATTCTACTGCGGGTATTTATCCAATATTTAATTATGGGGATGCCGTAGTATATCCAGAGGGGATATTGGAGCATATTGATTATGGTAGTGTTTTTAATTCCAATGACGTGATTCCAAATTCTGTATATGCATCCTTTACTCTCTTTACTCATGAGACCCTTGTAGTACCAAGTTGGGTGACTTATGATGTTACCGAATGTCTTTTAATGGATTATGCTGCAAATAGGTCGCTTACCCAATATCGCATTTATTTGGAGGGCTTTTCCGATTGGGATAACAGGGAAGACTTCATCGTGTATCCATCATATAGCAATCCTCAGTTACCACGATCTCCGAAAATTGTTTATACTCTTTCAGACGGAGTATCCAACTCTGATCATTCAATACCACAAGCCCAGTTTTCCGTCTCCAGCCATCCCAATCCCTTTTCAGATAAAAGCACAATCACATCCAAAATACCTGAACCTGGACAATGCAAGCTCAGTATCTATAACATCAAAGGGCAAAGGATTAGAACTCACAATATTTCTGCCAAGACTGCGGGCGATCACGCTTTCCAATGGGATGCAAAAGTTGATAAGGGAAATCAGCTAAGTGGCGGTATCTTTTTTGTAGTATTGGAAAAAGGCAACTACAAGGCAAGCAGTAAAATCTTGTATTTAAGATAAGATGAAACAAATAATAT
>JAAYQD010000014.1 GCA_012519465.1 Candidatus Cloacimonadota bacterium | reverse complement strand
TGGGTATTGCCCCAGCTCCTCTGGAATCACATAGCTGCTTTGGAAAGTGACGTAACGCTGGGATTTCTCTGTGAAGGATGCCAAACGGCTGCGCTGTACGGTTTCGGTGAGCAAGCGTGAGATGCCCACGAGGTCGATATTGAATACGGCGTGCTCGGCAATGGAGGAATGCCCCATCTCAAAGATGATATTTTGGTTCGATTTGCGGGCGCGGATGATCTCCTGCAGGGCTTCCTGCCGCAGCGAGGCGATGTCTTTTTCGCTGCGACTGATGCGTGCATAGGCGGCGGAGATGGATTCCGGCGTTGCCTTTTGGGCATCAAGAAGGGCAATTTGAGAGCTATCGATATTGTATCCGGCGATGCTTACTTTCACGGTGTGGCTTTCCTTATAACAGGCTCAAAACGTTGCTGGCTCCAATGCGGTTTGCCCCTGCATTCAGCATGGCAAGCGCTGTTTCGCGGTCTCTGATTCCACCGCTGGCTTTCACGCCTATTTTGGGACCCACACATCTGCGCATCAGTTTCACGTGTTCGATGGTGGCTCCAGCAGTTCCAAATCCGGTGGAGGTTTTCACAAAGTCTGCCCCTGCTTTTTTGGCATAGAGGCAGGAGATAATGATCTCATCCTCTGTAAGATAGCAGGTTTCCAAGATCACTTTCAGGGATACCTCTTCCTGCCAGCAGATATCTGCCACCTTGCGCATCATTTCGTAGGAGAGCTTGGGGTGTCCGCTGCGCAAGGCGCTCAGATTCTGCACCAAATCGATCTCTTCCACTCCGTGGCCGATCACCGCATGCGCTTCATTCAAGACGGCTTCCAGGCAGGATGCGCCCAAGGGAAAATTGATCACCGTGCAATTGTGGACGGCATTTGCCAATCTGAGGCGTACCACATGGCTAAACCAGGAGTTTACACACACGGAGGCGCATTGATTGTTGTTTGCCGTTTCGCAAAGGGCATTCACATCTTCCAAGCTGGCATCAGCCTTGAGCAGGGTGGCATCCACCACGGGGGCGATGCCCTGATCGGGATCCCACAATTGATCCGGCAATTCCGCCCTGCATACCGTGCATTGCAGGCATATCTTATGCTCCGCACCACAGCGGCAGTCTTCAAAATAAGTGACAAGCTGTCTGGCGATAGATTCAATCTTATTCATTGTTTTGCTCCTTGAATAATGGGTTTGGTATTTAGCGCCAATTGTCCGCAGGCGCCTTGGATATCCTGTCCTTTACTTTTGCGGAGGGTGATGGCTTGGGGCAGGGATGCTGCGCGAGCCATAAAGCTATCTATTTCCGCCTTGGTGGGTGCCCTCATGCCGGAATTGGCAGTGGGATTGAGCGGGATAAAATTGATCTTGGAGGCAATGTCTCCACAAAACCTGCGCAATGCCTTCAGGGAGGCATCATCCATGTTGTGCTCTGGGATGAGGATATATTCGAAAGTGATGCGATAGGGACTCTTCTTTTTGTAATAGACCAGGGCTTGCTTGAGGTGGGGCAGGGGATATATCCTATTGACGGGCATCAATTGATCACGCACCTTGTCTATGGCAGAATTGAGCGATACAGCCAGCTTGGCTTTGATGCCGGAATCTGCCAAACGCACGATGCCGGGCACAATGCCACAGGTGGAGATGGTGGTGCGCCGGGGGCTGAATGCCATGCCTTTTTCATCCTGCAACACCCGTAGGGCAGCCAATACGTTATCCAGATTATCCAAAGGTTCACCCATGCCCATAAAGACGATATTGGAAAGAGACAAGGGTTTGATGAGCTGGCTGGTGATCAGGATTTGCTGCACGATTTCATGGGGCAGGAGGTTTCTGCCTTTACCCATGGCTCCCGTGGCGCAAAATGCACAGCGCCAGGAACATCCCGTTTGGGAAGACACACACAGGGTGCGCTTCTTTCCTTCGGGGATCAGCACACATTCCACCTTTTGCCCATCTTCCAATTGCAAGAGCAGCTTGAAGGTGCCATCTGCTGATTCCAGCTTTTGCAGCACGGTGGGCAGCGCAAGGCTAAAGGTATCCATCAGCCAAGCCTTAAAATCTGAGGGCAGATTGGTCATCATAGATGGATCAAACACCAGCTGTTTATATATCCATTCCAAAATCTGTTTGCCCCGGTAGGTGGGGAAATCCTTGGCAATGAGGGCTGCTAATTCTGTGGGATTGATCCCGTAAAGAGAGTTCAGCATGGCGCCTGGTCTGGGCTTTCCACCACTTTCAGCTTGGAAAACTCTGCCAGATTCAGCTCG
>JAAYQD010000220.1 GCA_012519465.1 Candidatus Cloacimonadota bacterium | reverse complement strand
GTGCATAACAAATATCCTGTTTACAAAATTATGATGTCACAATAGCAGATACCCATATTTTGTCAAGAAGTATTTGGCACTAATTAGGAGTTTATTCACAGCCTCTAAAGCCAGGGGATACGGAGCGAGCCCAGCGAGCCCCTCCTATGATATTTTCATAGTCAACCCGTAATTTATCATAGGATATTTTACTATACCACTATGAAAATCTCCTTGACATGATCTGATACATCTGTATGTTTGCATCAACACTGAAATCAAAAGAGGTAAACAGCCGATGCAGTATATTCACAGGACTATGGAAGACACCCTATTATCCAGCTTGGAGGGTTCCGATGCCATCTTCATTCTGGGACCGCGCCAGGTGGGCAAAACCACCCTTCTTAAGCGTTTAATGGAGGTGGTAGGTGATGAAAAGGCTTTGTATTATGATATCGAGCGCCCTCAGGATTATCAGTTGTTTGCGGCTGGCTATGATGCCCTAATTGCGCACTTGCGCTTGAACAAGCCATCTGATGTGGGCAGGATCTATATTTTTGTGGATGAAATCCAGTATCTGCCTGATTTCTCCAAGGTGATCAAGCTGTTGGTGGATCACCATAATGATGAATTCAAGCTGGTATTGACCGGCTCTTCCTCGGCACTGATAATGCAACAATTTCAGGAGTCTTTGGTGGGCAGAAAGCGGGTTTTTACTCTCTATCCCCTCAGCTTTTCAGAGTTTTGCCGTTTTCGCGGGGAGGATAAAATTGCCGACTATTTGCAATCTGCAAACACTCATACCCCGCATAACCCATTATATACGATGCAGATCAAGATGCAGGAGCTCACCAAAGAGTATATGCTTTATGGGGGCTATCCCAAAATCGTTTTGCAGGATAATGAAGCCATCAAGGCAGAGCTTTTGTCAGACCTGGTATCATCCATCATCCTCAAAGATATCAGGCATATCTTCCGCATCGAAAAGCCGGATCAGCTCAATCATCTGGTGCATTATTTGGCTGGGAGCATCGGCAAGGAATTCAATATCAGCAGCCTCTCTCGTGAAATAGGCCTGCACCGGGATACCCTCTCCAATTATCTGATGGTGCTGCAATCCTCGTTTATAATCCAGCAGATCAAACCATTTTTCAACAACCCTGCCAAAGAACTGCGCAAAATGCCCAAAGCCTATTTCATTGATACTGGCATCCGCAATTCTCTCCTGAACAACTTTCAGGACATCAAAAACCGTAGTGATGGAGGGGAGCTATTTGAAAACATGGTTTTTCTGAACCTATTACACAAACAGACGGCACTTAGCGAAATCAAGTATTGGAAAAGCAAAAACTACCAGGAGGTGGATTTTGTGAGGATAGATAATACCCAGATTACCGCCTATGAGGTGAAATTGGGCAAGGATAGGCAGACCAATCTTGCCGCCTTCCACAACCTCTATCCCCAGGCAAAGAGCTATCTTGTCCGCTGGGATTACAGCTATATGGAAGATGAGCTGCCGGGCTGGTTCTAATTAGCCACCCTTGTACCACCCTTGTCTCACCCTTGCCTGGGCAAAGGAGAGACAAGGGTGGTTAACAGGGAAGAAGCGGCTTACGCCGCAGGGAACAGAGGTGCTCGCTATCGCTCGCAAGGTTTCAGGTTCCAGGTATCAGGTTTCAGGCTTCGCTAAAGCTAAGTCTATATTGAATTAGTGAGATTCGTGAATTAAAACCCTTTCGTGTACTTTCGTACTTTTCGTGGTTAGCTATGGGCAGGCAAAAGTGCCGTCTCTCCGAGACTCGTAACATACATATATAGCGGGAGTTGACCTAAAATATCGTCTCTACCGAGACTCTTTGTGGAACTCGCTATCGCTCGTGATTAAATAAGAATAATGAATGACGAATGATGGGGGCTGCATTCTGCCGCAGGAAACAGTGGACAGGGGGAGGCGGCTTCGCCGCAGGGAACAGAGGTGCTCGCTATCGCTCGCAAGGTTTCAGGTATCAGGTTTCAGGCTTCGCTAAAGCCGAGTCTATTTTGAATTAGTGAAATCCCAAATAATTCGTGTAATTCGCGGTTTAAAAAAACGTTAGCCGTTTCATAACAGTGCGAAGCACGATCAACTTGAGCGAAGCGAATCTCAACAGTGAACAAAGTGAGCGCTCAACTGGTGCGCAGCACCTCTCAACGTAAGCTCAGCGAACACATAATTCGTGGTTAAAAAAACAAACTGATTTTCCCCAAACAGAAAAGGAGGAAAGCGCAGGGCTCTCCTCCTTATAGTTAATGTATAATGTGAGTGTTTATTCTATTATAAATTCGATACGGCGGTTGATGGCGCGTCCTTCTACAGTTTCGTTGGTAGTTTTGGGCTCGGCTTTGCCTTTGCCATCGGTACGAATCCTATCGGTGGCAATGCCTCTATCCACCAGCCAGTTCTTTACGGCATTTGCACGATTTCTGGAAAGGATGAGGTTATCCTGCACTCCGCCCACGCTGTCTGTGTGTCCCACAATCAAGACCTTCACTTCGGGATGCTCTTTCAGTACTTTGAGGGCGTGTTCCAAGACGGGGACAGATACGGGAAGGATTTCGTATTTTGCGGTATCAAACATGATACCTTCCAAATCGAAGCTGGCACCAGTTGTGATGTCAAAGAAGTCATCGGATGGATCCAGCGGATCTTTGCCTTGAGCCACTTCTTCACCGTCGTTCATTCCACCCTTGTCGGTATCCGGATCAAGGGGATCGGTTTTGTGTACCATCACTTCGTCATAATCGCTAAGACCGTCGCCATCCGTATCAGGATTCAGAGGATCGGTCTTGTATTTCATCACTTCGTCATAATCCGTAAGACCATCGCCATCTGTGTCAGGATTCAGGGGATCAGTCTTGTATTTCATCACTTCGGCATAATCGCTAAGACCGTCACCATCAGTATCGGCTTTGTAGGGATCGGTTCCATAAATATGGATTTCGTCATAATCGCTGAGGCCGTCTCCATCGCTATCCATGGTTTTGAGATCTGGAGTGGGCCTGGGTGTCACTTCCGGTTTGGGAGGTGGAGGCGTCTTTGTGGGCTCAACTGGCTTTTCCATCACGGGAGGAGCTTTGGGGGCTTCTTCTTTGGCCTTTTTGCCAGTATCAGAGAAGTGCAAGCCAAGGCTGAGGTTAAAGAAACCGTCTTTCCCTTCTCCTGCGATGAGGCTGTTGCCGGCTTCTTGGTCGTGCGGGGTGTTATCCAGCATGTCCGAATTTGAATAGTTGTATCCGGCGGATATTTCCAGAGCCATGCCTTCCTTTACTTTGATTTTGGTGCCAATACCAAAAGGAAACAGCGGGATTACATCGGCATCTTTGTGCTTAAAATCGTAAGAGGCACCTGCACCTGCATAGATGAAAGGTGCTACCTTTTTTTCTTCCCAAGGGCTGAGGACGAGGCGCACATCACCCAAAAAGGTGCTGGTGGAATAATCATCCCTGGCAGAAAGAATGGTATATCCCAAGCCGTTGCGCATATACAAATATGGGAATATTTCAAGCTGTACATGCCCACGCACCAAAGGACCTATTCTTTCATTGCTGCCTGCATTGTCTCCTCGAGAAATGCCCAATTCGGCACCCAAACTCACGCCCGGGCTCATCTCCAATGCATTTAAAGCAACAGAACCCAAGATCATGATCAACATAAGTAACTGAATTTTTTTCATCATTTTGATCTCCTTAAAATCAAAGGATCTGGGCAGCAGATAAGCCATGCCCACACCCAGTAGCTTTTTGATACTATTACTATAATATCCAAATACTATAAATTGTCAAGCTTAAAAGCCGATTGTGCTGTAAAAAGTTTCTTCAAATCGTAATAATAATTCAACTAAAGGCAAGAAATAAATCCTGTTCATATCCAAAACATAATACAAGCCAAGAAAGCACTTGACAGATTTCCTGCTTTGAATATCATATCACCATGAAAGATGGGTTTTAGATCGCTACAATCAAAATGTTGCTAAGCACGGTTGCTATTTATTGGCGATTTTCATCGTAATATACACGAACACATTATCAAGCGTCACAAAGGATACTTGTATTGTATCACCACACTCAAAGCAAGAATTGGGTAGACGCCACAAATTACACTCACAAGCTGGAGTAAAACACATGATTAAAGATATTGGTCGCCTTAATCTGGACGATTATAAGCTAATAGACGCTCAGGTGGAGAAAATCTTTTTGAACCTGAGCAAAGATAAGATAGATTTGGCACGCAAGCAAATCACGGAGATGGCAAATACACCAAACTATTTTGTGCGGGAAGAGATGGGCAAACGTTTGGCTGCTTATGAGGGACCTGGCGCCATGGAATCTGTGTGTGCAGAGCTGTTGGAAGATCATATTTACGGCATCCGCGCCACCGCTCTCTTTTATTTTTATTACAGCCGCCAGGATGATATCCCCGTGATCATCAAAATCCTGGAAAAGACCTTCGAGAGCGTTCCCTGGGAAAGCGAAACCATCCTCTTTGACCTGTGGAAGCGGGATCCTGAAACCATGAAAAACATGATGCCAGAGTGGGCAACATCAGACAACGAGAAAAAACGCGCCATGAGCATGCACGGCATGGAAAACATCGCCCAGCGCAATCCACAATACGTGCTTACCTTCATTGCCCGCATATTGGACGACGAAAGCGAAGAGGTGCAAAAGAAGATTTCGCACGTGCTGACCCAAGTGGGGCGCTACCGTCCGCTACATACCTACGTGAATATCCGCCGTTGGCTGCAGGATGGCGATGAAGACCGCGCCCGCACCCTGTGGAATACCATGAAAAAGCTTGCCAACCTCATCACCGATCGCAATCAGAAAGATCAGAGCCCGGAATTTGTAAGCACCACTCGCGAAACTATCGCCCAATGGCGCAAAGACAAATCTCCCCTGGTGGCGCAAATGGGTAACCGCCTTTATCTGATTACCCGTTCTGGATGAGGTGAATCCTTGCAAAATAAGAGGCTGGACCCCACACTGATCCACTTTATCCTGGTGGAACCCATCTATGAGGGCAATGTGGGCGCAATCGCCAGAATATTGAACAACTTTGGCTTTGCCAACCTGCGCATCGTGGGTGCCATCCCCAGCAAAAACGACTTTTATCTGGCTATGCACTCCGAGCACATCCTCTCCGATGCCCAGGTATTTGATGATCTTGCCTCCGCAGTGAAGGATTTGGATAGGGTGATCGCCTTTTCGCGCAGGCTGGGCAAACAAAAGCCCATCGATCTCAGCCCTCCCGCCATGGCATCCTATATCCAGGATATTCCGCATCTGAAGATAGGGCTGGTATTTGGCAGGGAAACCTATGGGCTTACAGATGAGGAGGCCGGGCTGTGTGCGCTGCGCTGCCATATCCCCGCCAATCCCGCATTTCCATCCATCAACCTTGCCCAGGCGGTGGCAATCGCCGCTTGGGAATTATATCGCCTACCTATTGATAAAACATCTGATTCACCAGATAAAGCTGCCAAAGGAGCCGAGCTGGCCAAGCTGCACGATTATATGCTGGAAGTGATGCAATCCAGCGGCTTTTTCCGCGATCACGAATCCACCAATTGGGATGTGTTTCTCACGCGGCTTTTGGCTACTATGAATCCCACGCAGGAGACCATATGGCGGCTGAGACAGATGTTTAACCGCTGGCACGTGCTTGTGACCGGCAAAGGTATGGGCTATGAACGCGATTTTCAGGAGTAAGCGATGCACGCTTTGAAACCAATGACAGAATTACAGCAGGAAATCTTTGATATGTGCCTGCAATATCTATATGACCACGAAAACCCCCAACAGATGATCAAAAACTCCAGCCTCTTCAAGGAGGGGTACGACGCTTTTGGCATCTCAGACAATGAACAGCGCGAGCTGCGCGACATGGTGCTGGAGCGTTACAACCCCAACCCTCAAGAGATAGTGGATTTGGGGCATATCTTCTTTTCCACCCACAAATATGAATTTGGGCTGCTTGCAGTACAGCTAATTAAAAAGCACCGCCCGCGCATGGACCGCTATGTATATGAAGGCATCTATAAATGGCTGGAAGAAGGCGTGGAAAACAGTGCCCTGGCAGATATCCTCTCCAACAAGATCACACCTGTGTTTTTGGAGCTGGGCATTGCCAGCCTGGACGATTTTGAAACCTGGAGAAATGCCTCCAGCAAGTGGACCCGCCGCACTGCCGCCCTCACCATGCTATATCTGATGGACAAGGCCTCTCCAGAACGGCTGTTGGAATACATCAAACCCATGCTGAATGACGAGGATAAAGACGTGCAGTATGGCGTGGGATTCTTCCTGCGCGAGCTGTGGGGATTGCACTCCGAAGAGGTGGAGGCATTCCTGCTAAAACACAAGGAAGCCGCCGCCCCCATGGTGCTGCACATCGCCAGCCAAAAGATGCATATCGAAAAAAAGAAACAGCTGGGACGCACCAACATGCCAAAGACCGGCAAAAACGTGCGTAATACCCAATATAAACGCAAACCTCAAAGGCAAACGCAGCAGCCCAAACAAAAAAGCACACGCCATAGCAGCACCCGCAGAACTGCACAAAACTGGAACAAACACACACCAACATCCCAAAGAAGAGGGTTCCAAAAAAAGAACAGAACAAAGCCAAACGTGGTGGAGAACGAGCTGCCGGAAATCCACGCGGATAACATCCCGGATTGGGATAGCTTTGACGATGTATATTGATGGCAGGCTGTGGCAATCGTTCCACTGATATCCGCCATTTGATTATTTATTGCCCACAATTTACTTGACAACCATTGGCATCCTTCAAAGCTTGTGCAAGTAGCTTAAATACTTGGAGGATGGATGAAAAACCCGCTGGATAAGCTCTTGACCGAAGCAGAGCAAAAGGCTCTTTTATTCCTTGTCATCTGCTTTTTGACTGGAACCGGGCTCAAATTTGTGGGCTTCAAACCCACGTCTCCCCTCTTGGCAAACCAAAGCGAAACATCGATTTCTCCAGATAGCCTTGCCTCTGTATTGGAAGAAGACATCCCCATTATCATAGATATCCGCACCGCCACCAAAGAAGAGCTGATCCTCTTGCCCGGCATAGGCGTGAAGCGGGCGCAGGATATAATAGACTATCGCAAGACGCATCCTTTTCAAAACACAAACCAAATCATGCTGATCAAGGGAATTGGCATCAAGACCTATGAAAAGATGCTGCCCATGCTGTTTGTTTTTGGAGAAAGCGCTCCCATAGATAAAAACGCAATCAAAGCCACGGCTGCCCCAGAGGGCACAAAACAAAGTGGCAACAAGGGGGCCGTAGCACAGGATTCCATCGTGAATATCAATACCGCCAATCTGGAAGAGCTGTGCTGCCTCAGTGGTATTGGACCCGTGAAAGCCCAAGCCATCATCGATTATCGGGCACAGCATGGTGCCTTTTCGTGTATTGAAGACATCACCAAGGTAAAAGGGATTGGCCCTGCCACCCTGGAAAAGAACAGAGCCAGGCTGAAGGTGTAATCCCGCAAGCCTGATGTTTTGTTAGTAAGTCTTAGTATTTTCCGGGTTTATTGAAGTAGTGGTAAAATAATCCTTGACATGGACGGGGCTTTAATTAGCCTTGCTTCAGATGGCTAATTAGATAAAAAGCAACACTAATTCCAAGATTTATGTATTTTAGGAGGAATCATGACTGGAGATAGACTAAAGACCATCCGCAAATACCTGAGGATGAACCAACAGGAGATGGGCGATGCCCTGAAGGTGAATGCCAGCGCCATCTCGCAGATGGAAAACAATCACATCAAACCTTCCCTGGATACCCTCATCCAGCTTACCAAAACCTTTGATGTAGACCTGCATTGGCTGCTCACTGGCAAGGGAGATATGTTTATGAAGCTGAGCAACAAGCGTTCTAGTGACCCTTCCAAAAACCTGCGCAAGCTGAAAGCCTTTATCAATGATGAATTGATGAGCCTGGTGGACGTGAAAGAAAGCAACCTGATGGCAGAGGCTTATGACATCCCTGTGATGGGTGAAATAGCCGCCGGACCGGCTGTGGAGACCGCGGATTCCGTGTTGGACGTGGTAAGCGTTCGCCGCAGCATGATTCATGGCACCATTGCCGATTATATCTGCCTGAGGGTAAACGGGCACAGCATGGAGCCGGATATCCTGCACAACGATGTGGTGATCATCCGCAAAAGCAGCGATTGGGAACGCCTCAACGGTGCCGTGTGCGCTATTCGCATCGATGGCTCTATCACCCTCAAAAAACTTAGTATGGATAATCGTCGCAAGCTAATCCTGCTGCTTCCCATCAATGAAGATTATGCCCCCATCGTGGTGGATCCAAACGAGCATGAAGATGTAAGCCTCATTGGCTCTCTCAGCTATCTTTATCGCAAAATGAATTGACCCCTTCCCCGCTGGTTTTGCAGCCGGGATTGATCCATAATTTAAGGAGGAAATGACTTGTTAGAAATCGTATTAATCATAATATCCGGCATCAACCTGCTGATCTTGGCGCTACTGTATGCCTTGGCAATGAGAGGCAACCCCAAAGAGGACAATCTGAACGCCCAGATATTGGATTTGCAAAACAAGATGGAGAGCCTGGGCAAGCTGTATAAAGAGGAAGGCGGGCAACAGCGCAGCGAGCAGGAAAACCTGAACAGAGGCCTGCGCATGGAGCTCAACAACAGCATCACCGGCCTTTCGGACAGCCTGAAAACGGAAACCCGCAGCAACCGCGAGGAGCTCTCCAAAACCCTCAATAACCTCACCGAATCCCTCACCCGCAGGATGCAGGACAGCATCAATACCCAGCAAACCAGCATGGATACCCTCAAAAACGCCATGGATGCCAAGATGGAGCAGATCCGCAAAAACAACGAAACCAAGCTGGAAGAGATGCGCAAAACAGTGGATGAAAAGCTGCATGAGACCCTGGAAAAGCGCCTGGGAGATTCCTTTAAGATAGTAAGCGAACGCCTGGAAGAGGTGCACAAGGGCCTGGGCGAGATGAAGGGCCTTGCCAGCAGCGTGGGTGATCTAAAAAAGGTGCTAAGCAACGTGAAAACCATAGGCATCCTGGGCGAGGTGCAACTGGCAAACATCCTGGAGCAAATGCTTACTCCAGAGCAATATGAGGCAAACTTCAAACCCAACAAGCGCCGCAACGAGGTGGTGGAATTTGCCATCCGTCTGCCCGGACGCTCAGACGATCAGGAAGCCGTGTATCTGCCCATAGATTCCAAGTTTCCCATTGCCGATTATCAACGGATGGTGGAAGCCAGCGAGAAGGGCGATCTGGCAGCCATGGAGACCCACCGCAGGGCACTGGTGGCCAGCATCAAGAGCTTTGCCAGGGATATCCGGGATAAATATCTGAACCCGCCCATCACCACGGATTTTGCCCTGCTCTTTTTGCCCCTGGAAGGCTTGTATGCGGAGGTGTTGAAAGATCCGGAACTCTTTGAAACCATGCGCAGGGACTACCATATAATCGTGGTGGGACCCAGCACCACAGCCGCCATCCTCAACAGCCTGCAGATGGGCTTTCGCACCCTGGCCATTGAAAAGCGCTCCTCTGAAGTGTGGAAGCTATTGGGTGCCATCAAGCTGGATTTTGGCAAGTTTGGCAAGGTGTTGGAAGCTACGCAAAAGAAGCTGGATGAGGCTTCCAAGCAGATTGGCAACGCCCAGCATCGCAGCCGCCAGATCACTAAAAAGCTGAATAGAGTGCAGGAATTGCCCAGTGCAGAATCCAAACCAGCCTTGCCAATAGAAGCCGAGCTGGTGGATGATGAAGACGACGATGAAGATGAAACCCAAATTTGACCCCAAGGGCAAGAAATCCCTTGCCGAATCGGCAGATTTGAGATAGACTAAATATAGATGGATATTACGTGCCGGCTGCTTTTTATATGGCAGCTGCGGCTATAGATAAACCCATATTTTAATAAAAACGTATCCCGATAGGAGGTATCACAATGTTTCTTTCAGGAAAGCAATTGGGGGAGGTATTCCTCAAAGCCAAGCGTGAACGCTTTGGCATCATCGCTTCCAACGTGGTTTTTGACACACAAATCCGCGCCCTCACCCAGGGCTATGCGGCGGCGCATTCCGATGGTCTCTTGCAGATGAGCGCAGGCGCCGTAAAGTATGCTGCTGGTGCATCTCAAGACCTGCACACCGGTGCCCGCTTTATCTCGAATATGGTGCAGAATTTTGCCAGCCAGTTCCCCCATTCCGGAATCGGCCTGCATATAGACCATGCCACGCCCAACTACTTTGATTTCCTCGTCTTTTGCATCGAAAACAAGCTGGTCACCTCCGTGATGATGGATGCATCCAAAGAGGATTTGGCAGAGAATATCCGCGTTACCCGCGAGGTGGTGGAGCTGGCTCATCGCCACGGCGTATTGGTGGAGGGAGAGATAGGCCACATCAAGGGCACGGAAGATGAAATCGTCTCCGATACAGAGCTTTACACCCATCCGGAAGAGGCATTGGAATTTGTGCAAAAGACCAATGTGGATCTCTTTGCCGCCTCCGTGGGCACCAATCACGGCGTCTCCAAAGGAGAGAACATCGTGCTGCGCCTGGATCTGGTGAAAGAGATAGACGACCTGCTCATTGCCCACAACGTGGAGCGTGGCCTGGTATTGCACGGAGCCTCTGGCCTCACCGATGAACAACAGCGCACAGCTATCGCCTACGGGGTGGTGAAAATCAACAAAGACACCCACTATCAGATGGATATGGCAGAAGCCATCCAAGCATACTGGGAAAAGGAAAAAGACGCCATCGTGCCTCCTCCCGATGTGGATCCGGCACAGTATCTGCCAAACAAATCCAAGTTCGACCCCCGCAAATGGCTGATCAAAGGCGAAGAGAAGATGCAAAAGACGCTGGAAGAATTCTGCGTGGTTAGCGGCAGCGCAAACCGGAGCATCCTCCTCTGACGCGATTATTTTAAGGAGTAATATCATGATAAACATTGCCATCAATGGCTTTGGCCGCATTGGACGCCTGGTCCTGCGCGCCATCATAAAGCACCATCCCGAAATGAGGGTGGTGGCTATCAACGACCTCACCGATGCCAAAACCCTGGCATATCTATTCAAATACGACAGCGTCCACGGCATCTTCCCCGGCGATGTATCCCACAGTGAAGACAGCATCACCGTGGATGGACGCAATATCCGCATCTTTGCAGAGAAAGATCCCGAAACCCTGCCCTGGCGCGATTTGGGAGTGAAATACGTGGTGGAGGCCACCGGCGTATTCAACACCCGGGAAAAGGCAGCCAAACACCTCATCGCCGGAGCAGACAAAGTGATCCTCACCGCCCCTGCCAAAGACGAGGTGGATGCCACCGTGGTGATGGGCGTGAACCACCTCAACCTGCGTCCCCAGCACCAGATCATCTCCAACGCCTCCTGCACCACAAACTGCCTGGCACCCGTTGCCAAGGTGTTGCACGATAATTTTGGCATCACAGGCGGCCTCATGACCACCATCCATGCCTATACAAACGACCAGCGCATCCTGGATCTACCCCACAAAGACTTGCGCCGCGCCCGTGCCGCAGCCGTTAGCATGATCCCCACCACCACCGGTGCTGCCAAGGCAATCGGATTGGTGATACCAGAGCTGGTGGGCAAGCTGGATGGAATGGCAGTACGCGTGCCCATCCCCAATGGCTCTCTGGTGGATCTAAGCGTGAATATGGAACGGGAAACCACCCGCGAAGCCGTAAACGCCGCCATGAAAGCCGCCGCTGAAGGACCCATGAAAGGCTATCTGGAGTATGTGGATGAACCCATCGTGAGCATAGACATCGTAGGCAACCCCCACTCCGCCATATTCGACAGCAGCACCACCCAGGTGAAAGGCAATATGCTGAAAATCTTCACCTGGTACGATAACGAATGGGGCTATTCCTGCCGCATAGTGGATTTGATAGATTATATCAGCAAACTATAAAGATAAACATATCAATAAGATTGGGTATCGTTACGCCACAGCACACAGCCGTTGCGGACGGTACCCTTTTATATAATAGGAAACAAACAAATGCATAAAAGATACTATATAATAATACTAATGGCACTCACACTGCTATTAACTGCCTGCGAACGCCCCGTGAAGAGGGAGGAACGTAGCGCCCTCAATCAAGAGATCAATTCCTATATGGTGCAAATCCTGAGTGAGGCCGAAGAACTGCAAACCACTGCCCTGCAAGACGTTTTGGACGATAGCCCCAGCAACCGCTTTTATGAAAACGGCAAAGCATACCGCAGAAATCTCTATCTGCAAACCCTGAAAGCACGCTATGAAGACCTGGAAAGCCAAAAGATTGAAGTATTTGAACCCCGCAGCATCGTGATGGGCAGAAATAGTGTGGTGTGGACAGCCCAAATATCCACCCAGAGCACGGATAAAGACGGCAACACCCACGCTATCTCCTCCTCCGAAACCTGGGTTTGGCAAAAGATAGATAACTATTGGCGTGTGCTTCACCTCAACTCTGCCTGGGCAAACTGAAAGCAGTAACATATATTTGCAGGAACAATTGCCACAGCCTAACCTGCACCATGTGAGACATATACAAACGAAACTGCATTTTTAAGACAAAATAAGACTTGCCAAGAATGTGGGTTGCATTTATTTTGTATTCAATCGTATAATAAAATTAGAAAAACATTAAATCGCAAGATTTAGGAGACGTTATGAAAAAGCTATTATTTATTTTGCTACTCGCCATGATGGCAAGCCTGATATGGGCGCAGGGGACGGAAGATTTTACCAACCTACCCACTGATAGCCCAAATAATTATTTATCACGCAGCTGGACAGGCACTGACGGTGTCATATGGACGGCAGAAGGTGCCAGAACCAGTGAAACTTTGGATGGAAAAGCCATCTGTTTTGGTACTAGTGGCAATAGATGGGTGACTTCGCCCACTTATAGCGGTGGCATGGGAACCCTTACATTTAAATATGTAAGAGGGTTCACTTCAGGCCAAGAATCAAGAAAACTTCAAGTTTATGTGAATAACCAACAAATTGGCAGTGAGATCTTAGTAGACAAAGACAGCGACACACCAGTACTTTATAGCCAAGCTATCAATATTTCTGGAAACGTTGTTTTACAAATCAGATCTACCGGTACTAGACAAGTAATAGTTGATACTATCGAATGGACTTCCTACGCTGGAGGCGATCCTACCATCACCGTAGATCCCAACAACCTAACCGGTTTCTCCTATCTTCTTGGCTCTGGCCCTTCAGCTTCACAGAATTTCATCGTGAGCGGCAGCAACCTTACGGAAGATATCCTGATCACCGCCCCTGCAGCTTATGAAATCAAAAAAGATGGCGACACCAACTATCTCTCCTCTCTCAATTTGAACGAAAGCGGTGGCACCGTAGCCGCCACCACCATCAACGTGCGCCTGAAAGAAGGCCTTAGCGCCGGAAGCTATTCACAAGATGTTACCGTTTCAAGTGGATCTAAAAGCCAGGCTGTTTCTTGTAAAGGCAATGTGCTGAAGTATGAGCCCACCAACTATCCCACAGAGTTTGCCGCTGAAGATGGACCCACCCCCTATTCAGAAATAACCCTCACTTGGGAAAGACCCACAGCTGGCGTGCTGCCCGATGGCTATATCATCAAGGCCAGTGATGTTGGATTTAACGATATTGCAGACCCCGCGGATGGCGTTGTTGAAACCAGCAGCAGCCTTGTTCGCAATATACCAGCACCCAGCACCGAAACCTATACCTTTATCAATCTCAATGGTGAAACCACTTACTATTTCAAGATATATTCGTATACCAATAGCGGCAGTGATATCAATTACAAAACCGATGGCGCTGTCCCCAGCGTAAGCCATAAGACCAAGAGCGGCCCTGCCCTTGAGGAAGTGCTCTTCCCTCAATACATCCAGGGCTTTCGTGGCACCAATAACGATCGTGTCACCTGGGCAGCCAGATTGACTTTGAAAAACCTGAACCCCAATAGCACCTATCGCTACTACCCCGGATTTGTGTATGATACAGACGCTTTGAACTATAACGCTGCAGGAAACCCCATTTATGTGAACCCAGATAATACATTTACCAGAGCCACCGCTCGTAATTTCACCACCGCTGGGAACTACAGCGAATTTACCACCGATGCATCCGGTAGCTACACAGGCTGGTTTATGGCAGAGCCTACCGGCAACGAAAGATTTGACGCCGGCAACGAGATTTATTTCAGACTTATGCTCAATGATGGCGATGACGGCACAACTGTAGCCCTCCGTTTGACCAGCCAAAGCAGCATCAAGGTGCTCAGATTTGATACAGAAACAAGCAGTTACCAAGGAACTCTCCTTTGGGGTGAAACCGATGCCCCTGGCAAATACTTTATGGCTGTGTATGATAACGAGGCAGGCACAGGTCGTCCCATCAACATGAACGTGATTGAAAGCGATGGTTTGGACATTACCGGTGTTACCCAAATCCTTGAGTATTACCGAGATCATATCGACAACGTAAACGGTGCCTGGGGTCTGATTATCCCCAATTGTCTTATGCCCACCGGCGGCCCCGGCTTCCCTGGTATCAAGAGATTGGAAATCCGTGATTTTGAAACCGGAGAAATCTATTCCTGGTGCACCTCCCCTGATGGTATCTGGAATGGCGTGAGCACGGTTGCCCCCTTGGGCGGTAAAACCAATCCGATTAAAATAGATTGTAAAGAAGAAGGCACCGTTCCTGTGGAGCTTTCCTCCTTCACCGCCACCATCAGCGCCAACAACTTTGTGCAGCTGAACTGGGTAACCCAAACCGAGACCGGTGTGATGGGATACTATATCTATCGCGCCATGAACGATGACCTGGCTTCCGCCCTCTTGGTGAGCCCCATGATTGCTGCTACAAACACCTCTCACGCTCAGAGCTATGCATTTGTGGATTCTGAAATCTACGAGCCCGGCATGTATTACTATTGGCTGCAAAACTCTGATTTTGATGGCAGCAGCAACTTCCACGGTCCCATCAGCATCCAGTTCAACATGGGTGGTCACGATGGCACCGCTCCGGAGATTCCTCTCACTACACAGCTGATGGCTGCATTCCCCAACCCCTTCAACCCCAGCACCCGCATCCCCTACCAGCTGGCAAAAGCTGGCAACGTGGATATCCGTATCTACAACAGCCGCGGCCAATTGGTAAGAAGCTACCCCATGGGTATGAAAGAAGCCGGCTATCACGCCGTCACCTGGGATGGCTTGGCTGAAGATGGCAGCGAATGTGGAACCGGTGTGTATTACATCCGCATGCAAACTGGCGATAAGAGCTATGGCTCCAAAGCCGTGATGATTAAATAATATACGTCTCTTTAAGATAAAAAAAGCCCCCTGCTTTTCCAAGCAGGGGGCTTTTTTTAGGTGTCAGGTGTTAGGTGTTAGGTTTTAGGGCTTCGCTAATGCCAAGTCTATTTTGAATAAGTGAAATCCTGGTAATTCGTGTAATTCGTGGTTAAACCAAAATGGCGCCAGCCGCTACCCTGTTCACTGTTCACTGTCCACTGGCCCCTGCTTGCAAAGCAAGCGTAAAATTCCCCTTGACCGATTCCCTTAATAATAAAACACTGTGTTATTGGTTTTAGCCACCACAAAAATAACAACTCCGGGAGCAAGGAAATGATCGTCGCTGCACTGGCTTTGCTGGCATTGGTAATAATGGCAAGTGTGTTTCACAAGATAAATGTGCCAGTAATTCTGATGTCTTTGATGATAGGAATCATCTTTGGTAGCGATGTAACCGGCATCATTCACCTGGATGATGCGGTGATGGTGAAAGAGGTGGCAAACGTAGCTTTGATGCTGATTCTATTTATTGGCGGGTTTAGCACAAAGCTGGCTCATTTCAAGCTGGTAATGCGCCCTGTGGCTCTTTTGGCTACCGTGGGGGTAATCCTCACCGCTCTCATCACAGCCCTCATCTTTCACTGGGTTGTGGGCTGGGAGTTTTTGACGGCAATGCTGATCTGCTCCATCATCTCTTCCACAGATGCCGCCGCTGTATTTTCCATCCTGAAGGGCAAATCTTTGGAGAAAAGGATCAAAACCCTCAGCGAGCTGGAATCGGTATCCAACGACCCCATGGCAGTGGTGTTGACTCTGTTTATCATCAGTCTCATCACAGGCGCCGGGATGAGCACCACCCAGGCTTTCCTCTTGTTTTTGTGGAAGCTGGTGGGCGGAGTGGGCATGGGCTTGGCGGTGGGCTATCTGGCGGTGTATGTGTTTCATAAGATCAGGCATCTGGAAGCAGAATTCTTTTATATCTATATGTTTTCCGTGGTCTTCCTCAGCTACAGTTTGGCAGAGGTAATCGGCGCCAGTGGGATGCTATCTTCCTTTTTTGCCGGGCTTTATATAGGTAACAAAGCCATCCCTTACAAAAAGGGACTGATCGCCTTTAGCAATATCCTCTCTTTCGTCACGAACGTGGCGCTCTTTATCCTCTTGGGGCTATTGTCTTTCCCCCGCTCTTTTGTGAATATCTGGCAGCAGGGCCTCATCCTGTTTGCCATCATCACCCTGGTGGGCAGGCCCATCACCGTGTTTTTGCTTACTTTGTTGGACAAGCTGAGCCTAAAGGAAAAGGTATTCCTCTCCGCAATCGGCATCAGAGGCGCCGTGCCCATCGTGTTGGCAACCTATCCCTTGGCATTGGGCTTGGATCCCGATCACACTATCTTTAACCTGGTATTCTTTATCGTTACCCTCTCCATGATACTACAAGGCACCAGCATAGTGGCTTTGGCAAAGAAATTCAAACTGATAGTAAAAGAGGATACCAAAGCCCCCAGAATCCTGGAACTAATCACGGTGCAGGATACCAATTACGAGATTGTGGAGCTTTATATTGATGAGGAATTTTATGAGGGCTCCTGCCTGGTATCCGATCTGAAGCTGCCTCCCGGCACCTTGATCACCCTCATCAAGAGGGATGGAGAGATAATAGCACCCTCTGGCAGTGTGGAAATAAGGCCACGCGATACCCTCACCGTATTGGTGGATAAACACAATATCGATATGATTCCTGTGGAAATCCTGCGGAGCTTTGTATTGAAGAATATACAGGAGCAGGAGTGAGATGCGGCGTTAGCGCCGCAAGGTGATAGGGGTTGGGTGTTAGGTGATAGGGGCTCGCTGCGCGAGTATTGAAGGCTGCTGCGCAGCATTTGATTATTCACATGGCTCGTAGTTCAGCGTGCTCTTCGCAAGCATAAAGGAGGCTTTACTTTTTATTTCTAAACTAAATACTCAAACTTCACTAATTCGAAATAGACTTGGCTTTAGCCCTAACCCCTAACCCCTAACACCTATCTCCTAAAACCTGCTTGCATAGCAAGCTCTCAACGGCAAGCTTCGCTTGCCTCGCTCATGAGCCTCCCTTGTACCACCCTTGTATCACCCTTGTGTAGACAAAGGAGAGACAAGGGTAGTAGACGGGCAAGAAAGCCGTGGGCATTGACAAAATGACCGCCTCCAAAAGACTTGCACAAAATACCAGCAACAAACAAGGTAAGAGATGAGAAAGTACATTGTATCCATAGTTGGCAGACCAAATGTGGGCAAGTCAACCCTATTTAACCGCTTGAGCCGCAAGCGTTCAGCCATCGTGGATTTTGAAGCGGGGGTTACCCGCGACCGCAAATACGAAGAAGTGGAATGGACAGGCAAATTATTCATCCTGATCGATACTGGCGGCATAGTATTTGATAGCAGTGAGACCATGGATAAGATGATACTCCATCAGGCCATGCTTGCCATCGATGAATCCGATCTCATCCTCTTTATGGTGGATGCGATGACGGGTTGCACAGATATGGATATGGCGATCGCCAAAATCCTTTTCCCACATAGAGATAAGGTGATGCTGGTGGCAAATAAAGCAGATAGCGAAAAGTTTGAGTGGGAGCTTTATGACTTTTTGCAGCTCGGTTTTGGAGATGCCTTCCCCATCTCTGCCTCACAGGGGCGCAATACCGGCAACTTTTTGGATGAGCTGCTATCTTTAATCCCTGAAACCGCAGATGCTTATCTGGATGAGCCGGGTGACGCCATCACTCGCATCGCCGTGGTGGGCAAGCCCAATGTGGGCAAAAGCTCCATCGTGAACCTCTTGATAGGCGATGATAAACAGATTGTTACGGAGATTCCCGGCACCACGCGGGATAGCATAGATACGCCTTTCCGCTATCATGGCAAGGATTATATCCTGGTGGATACCGCTGGCCTCAGGCGCAAAACCAAGGTAAATTATGGCGTGGAATACTTTAGCACGATGCGCACTATCGAGGCGGTGGATAGAAGTGATGTGGTGGTGCTGGTATTGGCCGCAGACGAGCCTATCTCTGCACAGGATACAAAGATAGCATCTTATGCCAGGCGGCGTTTGAAAGAGATTATGATTGTTTTTAACAAATGGGATTTGGTGGAAAAAGATACACACAGCACCAGTAAATTTATAGCTGAATTGCATCGCGAAATGCCTTTTCTGCAGTTTGCTCCCGTGCAATTTATCTCTGCCAAAACCTCCCAACGCATCCATCGGGTGATGGAAACGGTGGCAAAGATCGAGGAAGAAGCCCAAAAACGAATTCCCACCAGCGAGCTTAACCGCTTTGTGGAAAAGGTGATAGGCCGCCGCCCGCCCACACATCCCAAGGGCAAATACGTGAAAATCTATTATGTGACCCAGGCTTCCATCAAGCCGCCCACATTTATCTTTTTCTGCAATCAGCCGCAATTGGTTACAGAAAACTACCGGCGCTTTTTGCATAACCAGCTTAGAGAGATGTTTTCCTTTGAAGGGGTGAGCATTCGCCTCATCTTCAAGGGACGTAAAGGAGATGATCTTGAACTACCTGAATAGCTGCAGCAGCTTTTGGGCTTGTCCCCTGAGGATGATAGCCATCGCTTATCTGATTGGCAGCATACCATTTGGCTGGCTGATGGGAAAGCTGTTTTTTAAGGCGGATATCCGCAAATCCGGCAGTGGCAATATAGGTGCCACAAACGCCCTGCGCAATTATGGCACGGTGGCGGGATTGATTGTATTGGCATTGGATCTGGGCAAAGGCCTGGCAGTGGCATGGCTGGCAAAGATGATATTTGCACCGGGTGATTATTGGATTGCCCTGGCTGCCGGTGCCGCCTTTTTGGGGCATATCTATCCGGTGTGGCTCAATTTTAAGGGAGGCAAGGGGATAGCCACAGCGGCGGGGCTGTTTATCCTCCTCAATCTTTGGGCTTTGCTATTTGCCCTCATAGTGTTTCTTGCAGTGGTGATCATCAGCCGTTATGTATCCCTGGGTTCCGTTTTGGCAGCATCGGGATTGGCTTTGTTTAGTGTAGGGCAGCACATTTTGGGTGCATTGGATCTCCCGCTGTTGATCCTCACGCTTGCCCTGGTGGCAATCGTGATCATCAAGCATCTTCCCAATCTGAAGAGATTGAAGAACAAAGAGGAAAACAAGATTAGTTTCAGCAAGAAAGGAAGCCACTAATGTGTGGCATTGTTGGTGTTTTTGGTTCGCCTCATGCAGCCCGGATGGCGGCTTTGGCGATGTTTGCCGAACAGCATCGCGGCCAGGAAAGCTGTGGCATGGCGGTTAGCGATGGCAAGCTGATACGCCTGCGCAAGAAGATGGGACTGGTGAAGGAAGTATTCAGGGAGGCAAAGCTTTCCGAGCTTCCCGGCAGTATCGCCATCGGCCACGTGCGCTATCCCACCAAAGGTAGCGCCACTCAGTTCAACAGCCAGCCCCACCTTTTGGAGACTCTGTTTGGACCCTCCCATGCATTGGCAAGCAATGGGGATGTGGTGAATTATCACGAGGTGCGCGGCAAGCTGGAGGCAGAGGGGGTTTATTTTAATAGTGATAACGATGGTGAATTGCTCTTGCGCTATATCGCCTGGCAGATACAGAGCCAGCGGCAGGGCATCACAGAAGCCATCAAGGCCATGATGAAAGAAATCCGCGGGGCGTATTCCGGGTTGCTATTGGTGCGCCACGCCATGTATATGTTCCGAGATCCACTTAGCATGCGTCCCATGGTGTGGGGCAAAACTCCGGAAGGAGCTGTGGTGGTGGCATCCGAGAGCTGTGCGCTTTCCACCTTGGGTATCAGTGAATTTCAAGAGGTGCCTCCGGCGGGTATCATCAGGGTGAATGATGAGGGCATCCGCGTGGTGGAAAACGATCCCAACCTCTTCCGCGAGGGAGATAGTGAAAAGCATTGCATCTTTGAACACGTCTATTTTTCCCGGCCGGATAGCCATCACTTTGACGAAAACGTATATGAGGTGAGGCACAAGATAGGTGCCCGGCTGGCGGTGTTGGATCAGGATTTGGAAGCTGATATGGTGGTGCCGGTGCCGGATTCCTCAAACTTTATTGCCATGGGCTATGCCGAGGCAAGGGGGCTGCCGATGTCCATGGGCCTCATCCGCAATCACTATGTGGGGCGCACCTTTATCAATTCACAGCAAACGATACGTGATGAGGGCGTGAGGCAAAAGTATAACGTGCTGCCCAATTTCTTTGATGGCAAAAGGGTGGTATTGATAGATGATTCCATCGTGCGGGGCGGTACCATCGGCAAGATTGTGAGCCTGATCCGCGATGCCGG
>JAAYQD010000013.1 GCA_012519465.1 Candidatus Cloacimonadota bacterium | reverse complement strand
TTGTGCAAAACGTGCTCTTTCTCTTGGCGTATATCCCCGTGAGCGCATATTCACGCCATCGCGAATATCGGGCAGATGCAGGTAGCGCCAAACTGGTGGGTCCTGCGTCGATGATCTCTGCTCTGAGAGCCCTGGAACAAAACGTTAGCCCTCCCAGCCCCAAAAGAATGGCTACTGATATGGCGATGATCCACAATAAACGCAAGGTATCACTATTTGCCACCCATCCCACTATCGAAGACCGGGTGCAGCGCCTGCAAAGGATGATGTGAATCTTAAAATAGAAAAACACGCCTTGGGCGGCTATGGGCTGGGGTGGAAGGATGGCAAGGCTGTCTTTGTGCCCTATGCTCATCCGGGAGACGAGGTGGAGATACGCCTGGAGCGGGAACGCAAGGATGTGGCATTTGCCAGCGTGCAAAACTATCTGATGCGGGGCGAAATCCCTCCCCAGGGATTGTGTGATGCCTTCGGTCCCGTGGAGGCGTGCGGTGGCTGTGATTGGCAGGATATCAGCTATGCATCGCAATTGAGATACAAGCATGAGCTTTTGAGCGAGCTCTTTAAAAACGCTGGCTTTGAAGCGGATATCAAGGCATTTGTGCCTTCACCCCATGAATTTAACTATCGCAATAAAGCGTTTATGCCCGTTTATGAAAGTGAGCGCGGGCTCAGCTTTGGCATCTATAAGAGGGGATCACACCTGGTGGTACCCCACAAAAGCTGCCGCATCCATCCGCCAATCTTTGACACCCTGGCACTGCGCACGGTGCAGCTCTGCCATCAAGCCGGCGTGCAGCCCTATGACGAAAACCTGCATACGGGACATCTGAGGCATATTGGGTTTAGGATCAACCGCGAAGAGAATCTCCTGCTCCTGATCTTGGTAACCCGCACCGCCAAGCTCCCCTTTTGGAAGCTGTTGGTAAAAAAGCTGCAAGAGGAATTTCCAGCGTTGACGGGCGTGGTGCAGAATATCAACAGACAGCGTGGAAATGTGATTTTGGGGGATGAAGAGAAGCTGTTGTGGGGCAAGGGGTATCTCACCGATACTTTGGCAGGCAAGCAATTCAGGATTCAATACAACAGTTTTTGGCAGATAAACACGGCTTTGATGGAATTGATCATAGAGAAGCTGCGCAAAGAGATGGATGCCCAGTGTACCCTCATCGACGCCTTCAGCGGTTGTGGCAGCATTGGCATCTCTCTGGCAGATAAAACCCGGCAAACCATCTGTATCGAATCCAACCCCGCCTCTGTCTTGGATGGAGAATTTAATGCGCTCCAAAACGGCGTGGCAAACATCGGCTTTGTGGAGGCACCCTGTGAAGACGCTCTGCCCGCGCTGGTGGAAGATCAATCCCTGAACCTGAAGCCACTGAATATCATCCTGGATCCTCCCCGCTCTGGTTTGCAACAGCCGGTTTTGGATGCCCTCATCGCCTCGCAGGCGGAAAAGATATTCTATCTCAGTTGCTCCCCCATCACCTTGGTGCGCGATCTTAAAGCACTGTGTATGGATGGGCCTTTTCGCCTGGTGAAGCTGCAGCCATTTGATATGTTCCCGCAGACATGGCATATCGAGTGCCTGGCAAGGCTGGAAAGAAAAGCATGAGATATCTGGCAATTCTCTGCCTTTTCTTGCTGCTCTTTTCCTGTGGAATTAGCGATCCAGATACCGCTGCAGAGCGGGATATCAGAGACCTGATCTAT
>JAAYQD010000219.1 GCA_012519465.1 Candidatus Cloacimonadota bacterium | reverse complement strand
TGGTGCCAAATCCGGGCTCAAGAGGCCCGATCTCAACTTTGCCATAATTGCGGGAGTATGTCTTTTCTTCAAACTCCACGTTTTCCGGCATTTGAATAGGTTCAAGGTACAACATAATTGAGCTCCTTGCTTTGGGTTAACACGTTATTTGGAATAGAACTCGACGATGAGACGTAGGTCCACTGTATTTGGTATTTCAGAAGCGGTGGGGATGTTTACAAATTGACCGCGCATGTTTTCTTTATCCACGTTCAGCCAATTGTATGGGGTGGTGGTTTCGGTGCTTTCAATAGCTTCCTTCAGCATCACCATTCCCCTGCTTTTGGGGCGTACTTCTATGATATCTCCATCTTTCAAGAGGTAGGATGGGATATCCACCTTTTTGCCATTTACGGTGAAATGGCCGTGATTTACAAATTGTCTGGCTTGCATCCTGGTGGTGGCAAAGCCCAGCCTGTAAACGGTGTTGTCCAAGCGGCGTTCCAGCATGATGAGCAGGTTGTCGCCTGTAACTCCAGCCATTTTGTCGGCTTTCAAAAAGTAGTTTTTGAATTGCTTTTCCATCAGACAGTATGTGTTACGCATTTTTTGTTTTTCGCGCAGGTGAATGGCATAGTCGCTATGCTTGCGGCGCAGGTTTCTGCCATGCTGTCCTGCAGGGTATTTGCGTTTGGATAGGATTTTATCGTATTTGGCAGCGCCAAAGATGTTTTCTCCAAATCTGCGGCAAATCTTTGCTTTGGGTCCTGTGTATCTTGCCATCTTTAATTACTCCTCGCTTAAATCCTTCTGGTCTTGGGTGGACGGCAGCCGTTGTGGGGAATGGGCGTTTCGTCTTTGATCATGGTGACCTTTATCCCGGCGGCGTTGATGGCACGGATGGATGAATCACGTCCCCCACCCGGTCCTTTCACTATTACGCCAACCTTGGTGATGCCCATTTCCTGGCCTGCTTTTGCTACTTCTGTGGCAGCCATCTGAGCGGCAAAAGGAGTGCTTTTGCGGGAGCCTTTATATCCAATCCTGCCACCTGATGACCATGCCAGGACGTTTCCGGCGCGGTCTGTGAGCGAGATGATGGTGTTGTTGAAACTGGAATGCACGTAAACGATTCCTTCGTCAAAGGCGAGGCGGACGCGTTTTCTTTTTACTCTGGTTTTCTTGGCCATTTGCTTTGCGACTCCTATTTTTTCTTCTTAATGGCGCCGGCACGAGGTCCTTTACGGGTGCGGGCGTTTGTGTGTGTTCTTTGACCACGGACTGGCATGCCTCTTTTGTGGCGCATACCACGGTAAGAACCGATTTCCATGAGACGTTTGATATTCATGGCCACCTGGGTGCGGAGGGCTCCTTCAACCACATATTCGTTTTGGATGATATCACGAAGGATCTTTTCCTCTTCCACGCTCAGGTCTGCCACCTTCTTCATCTCATCGATATTGGCTTTGTGACAAATCTCCTTGGCCGTGGAAACGCCAATGCCATAGATGCTGGTGAGGCCTATGAACAGCCGTTTGTTCCTGGGAATTTCTATACCTGCAATGTGTGCCAAGTTATTCCTCCTTATCCCTGTCTCTGTTTATGTTTTGGATTTGATTTGCAGATAACACGGATCACGCCATGGCGTTTAATGATTCGGCAGTCTTTGCAGACTACTTTAACTGATGATCTTACTTTCATTATGATCTCCTTGCTCCATACATAATGGTGTGGGCAGTGTTATTTATAGCGGTAGGTGATGCGTCCGCGGGTAAGATCGTAAGGGGAAAGCTCCACCTTTACCTTGTCACCCGGTAGGATGCGGATATAATTCATGCGCATTTTGCCGGAAGAATGAGCCAGTATCTCGTGGCCATTATCCAGTTGCACGCGAAATGTAGTATTGGGAAGGGCTTCTGAAACGATGCCTTCCACTTCTATAACGCCGGATTTGCTCATTGGTTTTCTCCTGCTACGGTTAGTATTTCGGGCCCGCTGGCACTGATATGAATGGTGTGTTCAAAATGGGCGGAAAGGCTGCCATCAGCGGTGAAAAACTCCCAGCCACGTTCTTTCACGCGGTTGGTGCCGATATTCACCATGGGTTCGATGGCAATGGTCATGCCTGCTTTGAGGCGGGGACCACGACCTGCCTGCCCGATATTGGGTATCTGCGGATCTTCGTGCAAAGCCCTGCCGATGCCATGACCGGTGAGATTGTCTGCACAATAAAATCCTTGGGAACGGACGTAGCTCTGGATGGCGTGGGATATATCTCCCACACGCGCGTTGGGCTGGGCGGCTTCGATGCCAAGCTGCAAGGCTGTTTTGGTAACATCCAACAGCTTTTGGGCTGCCTCGGAAATACTGCCCACGCCGTAGGTGCGGGCACCATCTCCAAAGTAACCATCCAGCTCCACTCCCACGTCTATTCCAATAATGTCGCCATCTTCCAATATCGTTTTGGCACTGGGAATACCGTGTACGATGCCTTCATTCACGGAAGCACAAATGGCAGCCGGGAATGGGGGCAAACCGGATACGGTGTATCCCTTGAATGCGGGACGTCCACCACGTTGGGTTATATACTTGGTGGCATAATCGTCCAGTTCCAATGTGTTGACGCCTGCTTTTATCATTGGTTCCAAGGCATCCAACAGCTCTGCCACGATGCGGTTTGCAGCGCGCATCTTTACGATTTCAGAGGGCGATTTGAGCAGGATCATCTTTAACCGGAGCGTCCGCGAAGTTTGCCTTTCTTCATAAAGCCATCATAATGCCTTTCCACGAGGTGGCTTTCTATCTGCTGGAGAGTATCCAGAGCCACACCCACCACAATGATGAGACCTGTGCCGCCAAAATAGAAGGGCAGGTTAAACAGGTTTTGCATCAATTCTGGCACCAAGGCTATGAAAGCAAAGAATACGGCACCGGGCAACGTGATGCGGGTGAGCACAGAGCTGATATATTCGGCAGTCTTTTTCCCGGGCTTTTTGCCGGGGATGTGTCCGCCGTATCTCACCATATTCTCCGCCATCTCAGTGGGATTGAGCACAATGGCAGTATAAAAGTATGCAAAGAATATAATTAGAGCCACATATATGATGTTATAAAGCCATGCTCCCGGGCTCAGGAGGCGCTGTAAGCCATACCAAAAGCCGGTGGACTGGTTGCCGCCGATCATAGCTGTGATGGTGGCAGGGAACATCAGAATGGACTGGGCAAAGATGATGGGAATCACGCCTGCGGTATTCACTCTCAGCGGGATGAAAGTGCTTTGACCACCATAAACCTTCCTGCCCTGAATGCGTTTTGCATATTGGACGGGAATCTTGCGGATGGCTTCGGTGACAAAGATCACAGCCGCTGTCACCAATACCATTACCACGATTGCGATTATGGATTTCCATAGATAGCTCAAGTCTGTAGCCATCAGTTTGAAAAGCTGGATAAACCCTTCAGGATAACGGGCGATAATTCCGGCAAAAATGATCATGGATATGCCGTTGCCAATTCCATATTCGGTAATCTGTTCACCCAACCACATCACTATCATGGTACCCGTAATCAGGGTGATCACGCCGGTGAAGTGGAAAAAGAAGTTGGGGTTGGAGACCACTCCACCAGACAGGCTGGAAAGCCAAATGGTGATGGTGGTGGCATTAAATGCTCCCAATCCAACTGTAGCATAGCGGGTGATTTGGTTCATCTTTTTCTGGCGATCGGCGCCTTCTTTTTTGAGCTTTTCAAAATAAGGAATGATGGAGCCCAAAAGCTGAATCACAATGGATGCCGTAATGTAGGGCATTATACCCAGGGCAAATACGGAGGCTCGCTCAAAGTTTCCACCCACAAAGAGGTTCAAAAGACCAAAGAGGGTGCTGCCACCTTCTTCGGCTCCTTTAAAGAAAGCCAAGAGCTTGCTGGTATCCACGCCTGGTATCGGTACAAAGCTACCCAAACGATATAGCACCAGAAACAGAGCCGTAAAGAGCAGCTTCTTCTTTAGGTCCGGAATCCGGAACATGTTCCCTATTGTTTTGAACATGTTACACTACCTCCGCTTTGCCACCATTAGCTTCGATGATTTCTTTGGCACGCTTGGAAAAGGCGTTCGCTTTGATATTCACTTTTTGGGTGAATTCTTCGTTTTCATTGAGGGTGGCCAATACTTTGACGGGGAAGCGTCCCTTTTGTCCTTTGGAGGGGATCAATCCCATCAGTTCCATTTTGGCAATGTCATATTCTGTCTCTTCCAATCCCACAAGACGGGAGAGGTTGAGCACCCTGTAGCTTACTCGGAATGGGTTTCTGAACCCGCGTTTGGGCAAGCGGCGCTGGATGGGCATCTGTCCACCTTCAAACCAAGGGTGAACTGTGCCACCGCTTCTGGCTTTACGGCCTTTATGGCCACGACCGGCTT
>JAAYQD010000218.1 GCA_012519465.1 Candidatus Cloacimonadota bacterium | reverse complement strand
CCAGCTTGTCCAAAGCCTTGGTCAGTTCGTCTTTATCTTCCACATCCAAGACAAGATCGTAGACCATCCTGTTCAGCTTTTGAGACTGGGCAAGCTTGTCCTTTTCCGTACCCATCGAGATGCTGATCAATTCGGTTTGTTTCATCAGGACTTCATCACCACGCACGCCGGTTCCCGCCAAGAGCACTATAAAATCCAGCTCTTTTTCTTCAGACGCCACTATGGGAGCGATGATGCCGCCTTCGCTGTGCCCAATAATGCCCACGCGACCAATCTCTTTCTGCTGCCTCAGCCAAGCCACAGCGCTTTGGGCATCAGAGGCAAAATCGAAGGTGGTGGAGCCGGAAAACACGCCATCGGATTCGGCAACCCCACGGTCATCATACCTCAATACGGCGATGCCGGCACGGGTAAGATGGTCAGACAGCACCAAAAACGGCTTATGGTGCAAAAGCTCTTCATTGCGGTCTTGAGGGCCGCTGCCACTCACCAATACCACCGCCGGATAGATTCCCTCTTCCTGGGGCAAAGTAAGCGTTCCTGCCAGCTTGATACCAGCCTGGGGGTTTTCAAAGAACACATCCTGGGAGCGATAAGGGAAAGGCTCCTGGGGCTCCTGAGGGCGGTCGTATTCAGGCTCGGGCAGCTCTTCACGGCTAAACACCAGCGCAGCCTCAAAGCCGCCCTGGTTAAAGATGCCCCTGATCATTTCTCCATCAAACATGCCATCATAGCGCAAGCCGATGTCTGTGACCGAAAATACTAACTTACCTGAGTCATACTCTATCTCATCAATCTCGATGCCATAAGCATCTTGATCCGGGCTATCCAGGGTGCCACTGATACCATCCGGACCATCCGTGATATGCACCACCAGGCGCAGCTCGGCGCCAAAAACATCCAAGAGCGCATTCCATTGACCTTCAATCTCTGTGGCTGCCAAACCCGCCGCCAATATCATGACCAATATAACGATGATAATACGTTTCATCTTTTCTCCAATCTATTTATTATTTACCAGTTAATCACACTATTTGCATAAAGCCGGAGCTGTCAAGGAATATGTCCCCCATCGCTCCATTTATACAAGATAAAGCTAATGATCATTACCAGGTTGCATCCCGCAGAAACCACTGTTAATCAGGCTTTCATATATCTTTACAACGGCAATCAAAATATCCTTTGGTTTTAGTTCCTGATTCGTTATTAATATCTATCATAAGCCATATGTTTACGAATGTGAATTTTTGACAGGATGGCTAAACAACTATATAACAGGAGAGAACAATGAAACAGCTCATATTTACTTTACTCATCTTGATGGCGATCACCCTCTTGGGAGCTGTCAGCTATGATGAAACCATGCGATCTTTCTTTGCCGCAGGCCATTCCGGAGAAATCGATGGCGACACGTATTGGATAATGGATGATGTGTATTCCAATAGAGACGATGCCTTAAAGAAGATTGTCAAACTGGCTGCTCTCTTTGTACATCAAGACAGCGACGAATATGTCACCTCAATTCCTGAGTTTAACAAGGTGTTTGATTCCACTGATTATATCTTTTGCAGGTGGTCTAACAACGCAGGTAGCAGCTACAATTTCATGCGTGTTCCGGTGCTATATGTCCTGTTAAGTTACTATGCAATGGCACTTTCATTTCAGACTACAGGTGATCTGGAAAAAGACTTGTATGATATGCTGAAGGATAGTGCACTGATAGAAGAATGGGAAGTTGAATAGCCACTGCAGAGCTTTTATTTGAAAGGAGATAACGATGAAACAGCTCATATTTACTTTGCTCATCATGTTGGCGATCACCCTCCTGGGCGCTGTCAGCTTTGATGAAGCCCTGGATTCCTTCTTTGTAAATGGATATTCAGAAGAGATAGACGGGGAAACGTATTGGATGATAGATTATATGTATGATGACAGGTATGGCGCCTATGATGAGGTTTCCAGACTGGCATTGTTGTTTGTATTTCAACGCTTGGATTGGGATCAAACTGATATCCCCGAGTATGAAGAGATACTAAAAGACACAGATTATATAGCCGGTAAATGGTATGATGAAGAGGATGACGCCGTTTACTATGTGGGCATGTCCATAGATGAATACATCTGGTTTACCGATTTTGAGTATGAAGACGATTGGGAGATTCCAGATATGGAAGACGATATATACGACTTTATGAATTATTATGGCTTTGCCTTTGAATGGGAGGAAGAATGAAAAGGCTCGTGTTTATATCACTTATCCTGATGGCAATGACCCTTCTGGGTGCCAACTTCTTTGATGATAACCTGAAACCTATCTATGAAGGGGGGCATTTTGAAGAAATAAACGGGGAAACTTATTGGATTTTTGAAGAACTGTATTTTGATAAAGATGAAGCTATCGATGACATTGCCTACCTGGCTACGCTCGCCGTGTTTTATAATATGGAATGGGATTCACCAACTGATCCCGATTATATAGACTTCCTGGATTCCCTTGATCTAATTGCCTGCCGTTGGTTTGACGCAAACGATAGTGCCACCTACATTGTGAGTGGATCCGTATTTACATACTTATGGTTTATGTATGGCGACGAAGAGTTCTATTACATGGATTTTGCAGATATCCGCGAAGACATCCTCGAATTCATAGATTATTTGGGCGGACAATTTAAATTGGAGGAATAATGAAACAGATTGGATTTATACTACTTATCATTCTGGCAACGTCGTGGTTGGGTGCCGCCACTTTTGAAGAAGTATTGGAGTCTTACATTGATGATGGTTATGCCTTTGAGTATGACGGAAACCAGTATTGGATGCTTGATGAATTATACTTTGACCGGAGTGTGGCTTGTGAAGCTCTTGCCAGCATGGCGGTGGTCTTTTTGTATCAACGCTTGGAATGGGGAGAGACCTCCAATCCCGCTCATAAAAAGATTGTCGATGATACATATTATTTAACAACCCATTGGTTTGACGTGACAGATAGCGGCACCTATGTCGTAGGCGTCGTTATGAGTGATCTGATATGGTATTATGATGAAGATATCTATGATATGTCGCCATCAGAATTGGAAGAAGATATCTTTGAGCAGATTTATTACTATAGCCTGGCATTTGAATGGGAGGAAGAGTAAATTGCTATCAACCCTTCTTATGAAACCCAAACGATAAACCCCGCCGTCAAACATATTAACCGCGGGGTTTTATTTTCTACTTCTTAAGTTTACAATTCTGGATACAGGGGAAAGCGCTTGGTGAGCTCCATCACCTCGGCTTTCATGGCTGCCAGATATTCCTCATTATCGCTATTATCGCGCACTCTTTTGATGAAGGCGGCGATCTGTTTCATCTCACTAACGCCCATCTTGCGGGTGGTGACGGAGGGTGTCCCCAAGCGGATACCGGATGCCACGAAAGGCGAACGGGTATCAAAGGGAACGGTGTTTTTATTCACCGTGATGCCGGCGATATCCAGGGAGCCTTCCATCTTCTTGCCGCTGGGTCCGCCCTCTTCCTCGCTGCCCAAATCCAACAACATCAGATGGGTGTCTGTTCCGCCGGAAACCAGCTTGAAGCCCTCATCCATCAGGGAGCTTGCCAGCGCCTGGGCATTGGCGATCACGTTTTTCTGATATTGCATAAATTCCGGCTGCAATGCCTCAAAAAAGGCAACTGCCTTGCCGGCGATGGCATGCATCAGGGGTCCGCCCTGGATGCCGGGGAAAACGTAGCTATCCACATCCTTGGCATACTGCTCTTTGCACAGGATGAGCCCGCCACGGGGTCCACGCAGGGTTTTGTGGGTGGTGCTGGTCACAATATCAGCATAGGGCACGGGGTTTTCGTGCAAGCCTGCGGCTACCAAGCCGGCAATATGTGCCATATCCACAAACAATTTGGCGCCCACCATATCGGCAATCTCTCTAAAGCGCTTAAAATCTATCTTGCGCGGATAGGCAGAGGCACCGGTGAGGATCATCTGGGGCTTATGCTCTTTTGCCAAAGCCTCAATCTCTTCATAATCAAACTGATGCGTATCTTTGTCCACATTGTAATGGACGATATTGTAAAGCTGTCCGGAAAAGGAAAGCGGATGCCCGTGGGTGAGGTGACCGCCGTGTGCCAGCTCCAGAGAGAGCACCGTGTCACCGGGTTTGATGAGGCTAAAGTATGCTGCCATATTGGCTTGTGATCCGCTATGAGGTTGCACGTTGGCATGCTCTGCGCCAAAGATTTCCTTGGCACGCTCTATTGCCAGCCGCTCCACATCGTCGATGTATTCACAGCCGCCATAATATCTGCCATACAGCTTATAATTCACCTTCCCCGTCTTTTTGCTCCAGCGGTAGGGATAGCCCTCGGCGTATTTATTGGTCAAAATACTGCCTTGCGCCTCCATCACCGCCAATGAGGTAAAGTTTTCGGAAGCAATCAATTCCAGGTTTTCCCGCTGTCTGGCAAGTTCGCCAGCGATAGCGGCATAGAGTTCAGGATCTTGTTTTTGGATATGTTTCACTTGTTATCTCCTTCTATCTTACTAATTTTATCAATTCTTGTCTGATGCCTGCCGCCCTCAAAATCCGTATGCAGCCAGGCATCCAATATCTCGATGGCATAGGGAATCGCCGTGAAGCGTCCTGCCAATACCAGGATATTGGCATCGTTGTGCATCCTGCTAAGGCGGGCAATATCTGTATTCACACACAAAGCGGCACGGATGCCCTCCACCTTATTGGCAACTATGCTCATGCCAATGCCAGAGCCACAGATGAGGACGCCCTTGGCACAGATGCCGGATGCCACAGCTTCTGCAGCAGGAGAGCCCGTATCAGGGTAATCCATGGAGTCTGAGCTATGCGTGCCAAAATCCTCCCATTGATACTGGGGGAACGCCTTTTTGAGGGCTTCCTTGAGGGGATATCCGGCATGATCTGATGCTATTGCCAGCTTCATGATTCCTCCGCCATCAAACAGGAAAGGGCTATGCAATAATACTTGCTGGCTGCGCTTTCGCTGCGGCTCATCACCACCACCGGCTTGATGGTGCCCTGGATCATGCCTGCCAATTCCGCATCGGCAAACAGCATCAGGCCCTTATAAAAGCTATTGGCTGTTTCCAGATTGGGAAAGATGAGGATATCCGCCTCGCCTTGGATGGGTGTATCCACGCCTTTGATCTCGCCAGCGGCAGGATCGCATGCCAAGAATACATCCAAAGGTCCATCGATGATGGCATCGGGAATCTGACCACGCTCTGCCATCTTGCACAAGAGAGCATAATCCAGCGTGGAGGGCATCCCCGCCCCCACCTTTTCTGTGGCAGTAACCAGCGCCACCTTGGGGGTTTGAATGCCAAAACGGCGTGCCATTGCCACGCTGTATTTGATCATCGCCTGCTTTTGCATCAAATCCGGAGCAGGCAAAACCGCCGTATCGGATACAAAGAGCAGCTTGGGATAGCGGGGCAATTCCAAGGCACAGGTATAGCTCATCACAGCGCCGGGAGGCAAGAGGCCCCACTCTTTATTCAATACACATTTCAAAAATGTATCGGTACCCACCAGCCCTTTCATCAATACATCCGCCTCGCCATTTCTCACCATCTGCGTGGCGGCCTGGGTGGCGCCTCGGTCATCCGCATGATCGATGATCTGCATCAGGCTGGCATCCTGGTTTTCATCCTTGCACAACTGCAGAATATTGGCTTTGTTGCCATGCAAAATGGGCTGCACCCAGCCTTCGGAAGCGGCTCTGGCGATGGAAGAAAGGGTGTTTGAATCCTCGGCAGCGGCTACGGCAATACGGGTCTTGCGGCCTTGTTTTTTTACAAAGTCCGCCAGTTCTCCCAGCTTGGTAATCGCTTTCATTTTATGCCAAAAGTGCTGCCAAAGCAATGGAATACAGCTTACTGAGCTCGCTATCCCCACGGGAGGTAAGCACGGCGGGCACACGGGCACCCATCACCACAGCGCACAGCTGGGATTTGAGGAGGGTGGTGAGCGTCTTATAAAAGGTATTTCCGGATTCGATATTGGGGAAAAGGATGCAATCCGCATCACCGCACACTTCGCTCTTGACGCCTTTGATGCGTGCGGATTCGCTATCCAAGATCAGGTCCATAGCCAGGGGACCATCCACGATGCCACCTTTGATCTGCCCACGCTCTGCCATTTTGGAAATCAGGGCAGCATCATAGGAGGAGCGAATCTTGGGCTGGGTCTGTTCTGATGCAGAAAGCAAGCCCACCTTCGGGGTCTGGATACCCAACAGCTGTGCCGTCTTGATCAGATAGTTACAAATGGCTATCTTTTGAGATAAATCCGGCTCTGGAATAATGGCTACGTCACCCACTATCAATAGTTTATGATAGGTCTTGGGCTCCGTGACGGTGATATGGGTAAGCACGGCGCCGCTATTCATCAAACCCTTTTCCTTGTTGAGTATAGCCCGCATATATCGATCTGTGCTCAACAGGCCTTTCATGATAAAATCGCCTTCCTGATCGTTGATCAATTGCACTGCCATGGCGGCGGCTTCCACATCCGAATTGCTGTGCACAATGCGAAACACGGAAGGATCGATCTGCTTGGCGGCACACACCTCTTTGATGGTGGCTTCATCGCCCACCAATACTCCGCTTACAATCCCTTTTTGCACTGCGGCATTCACTGCCATAATCGTGTGCTCATCATTTGCCCAGGCAGCAACTATGCGCTTGCGAGGACGACTCTTAAGAACTTCAAACATCTGTTCAAGCTTGGTAATCTGCATCTTGAATCTCTCCAATATATCTTTATTATTTTTGTAGCATTTTTACAGGGAGGAGAGGGAAAAATCACTAAGTGGCTGGCTTTCCCCGCTCGCCAAATCTATCAGCTGCAGCTGTGTAAAAAGATCGGTCTCCCTTCCCTCTTCTTCTTGCCTCATTATCAACAGAAAATCCGCATTGGAGTGCCGGGCAATACTGATCACATCCAGCTCTCCCTGGGGATGATCCGCCCTGGGAACGGCTATGATCACGGCACCGCTTTGCAAGAGATTGTGGGCAATTCGTTTGTTCAGATTTTGGGCAGTGGCGGCTTCTTCTATTCCCAAACTGCCAATCATGAGGATGGGTTTGCGCCCAGAATTTGTACCAAAACCCTCTATCCAAGGATTGGCAACCAGTGCCCGGCTCAGCCTTACAGCCAGCCTTTCATATTCTATTTCAGAGTGGGGCACGGTTTTGTGCATCACACAGGCACCCATGCATAACAGTAAAATCAGTAGAATCGAATACTTAAGTCTCATTTATTTTTCGGTATCTGCAAAAGCCTTATATTGATCAATTTGCCTCAGAGGGCATGGCATTGACCGCACTTTTGCAGGGTGCGGGCATAGTGCCAAAAATAAGAGCTTTTTGTCAAGGTAAAAAACCGCAAGGGGATTTTCCACTTGATTAGATGCGCCTCACAGGATATATTTCGCTTTTTGGATACCGCTTGCCCACTCCTTCCCTGTTAGCCTCCTTTGTCTCACCCTTGTCTCGACAAGGGTGAGACAAGGGTGGTACAAGGGTGGTTAATGGGCAGCTTAGTTGATAGTTGTTAGTTGATAGGGCTTGTGGTTATTATATTTCAAGCTTAGCAGTAGCGAGCACCTTGAAAAGTCTCGGAGAGACGGTAGTTCAGATCAAATGAAGATCTATAAATTAGGTCGTATAAAATACAGGGGAATATCAGGATAAGCCGCCCTATTCAAATCCCTTATCTCGCATCCATTCGCGAGCTTGCTTTTTTATCTTTTCACGCTGTTTGGAGTTAAGCTCAGCCGCCACATCATCATGTAGCTTAACGAAATCTTGATATCGATTATGAGAAGTGTTTGCAATGGCAAGAAGAATCCAAAAATATGCTTTCTCATTATCCTTTTTTACTCCATAGCCATAGTAATACAATACGCCCAAATTATGATGAGCACTCGAGAATCCTTGTTCTGCTGCCAAGAGATACCATTTGCGAGCTTCTTTGAAATCTTGCTCCACGCTGTTGCCCAGGCTATAGATATTGCCCAAGCCGTACTGTGCTTTTTCATAACCTTGCTCAGCTGCCAAGAGATACCATTTACGTGCCTCCTGGTAGTCTTGTTTTACACCATAACCTTTTTCATAAAGTACGCCCAAATTAAATTGAGCTTCTGTATGTCCTTGCTCTGCCGCCAAGAGATACCACTTATGCGCTTCTTGGTAGTCTTGTTTTACACCGTCTCCATGGAAATACAAATTACCCAAACTAAATTGCGCATAAGTATGTCCTTGTTTCGCCGCCAAGTAATACCATTTGTATGCTTCTTTGAAATCTTGTTCCACGCCATGACCATTATAATACAAATTGCCCATGCCACTTTGAGCTTCCGGGTGTCTTTGTTTTGCCGCCAAGCTCCACCATTTATAAGCTTCATGGTAATCTTGCGTAATGAAATCGCCTGAGGCATACATTAATCCCAAAACAACCTGAGCATCAGCATATCCTTGTTCTGCCGCCAAGAGCCACCATTTACGTGCTTCCAGGTAGTTTTGTTCCACGCCATGACCCAATAATCGCATTTTACCCAAATTGTATTGTGCTTGCACGTGTTCTTGTTCCGCTGCCAAAAAAAACCATTTATAAGCTTCTTGATAGTCTTGTTTTACTCCATTATCTTGTAAATACATTCTTCCCAAATTATATTGGGCACCTGCATATCCTTGTTCAGCTGATAAGATCAGCCATTTAAATGCTTTCTGATAGTCTTGTGCCACGCCATCACCCTTTACATACATATAGCCCAAGTTACTCTGAGCGCCTGCATTCCCCTGTTTTGCCGCCAAAAGCCACCATTTATGCGCTTCTTTGAAATCTTGTGCCACGCCATGGCCATATAAATATAGATTTCCCAACTGATATTGAGCATCAGAGTGTCCTTGTTCTGCCGCCAAGAGATACCAGTTATGAGCTTCCCGATGATCTCGATCAACGCCATAGCCTTCGTAATATATATTCCCCAACCAAAATTGGGCTTCGGGATCGTTATTATATGCCAAAGATATCAGCTCTTGCAAAGATAAGGAATAGTAATTCATATCCTTTAAACCTCTTCGTTTATTCTTATATGCGAGAAAAGCATCATGTTCATTTTTTGTCATTTGATCCTCTTCTGCGATTTTATACCGCTAATTATACTGGTGGATTATGTCAATAAATAAGTGCCGTCTTTGGTGAGACTTGGACAGGTATCTATAAGCCGTATTTGACCTGAACTACTGTCTCTGCGAGACTTTTTAGGGTGCTTGCTTCGCAAGCAGAGGTCAGAGGCCAGAGATCAGAGGCCAGGGGCTTCGCTAAAGTTAAGTCTGTTATGAATTAGTGAAATCCTTCCTAATTAGTGAAATTTGTGGTTAAAATAGCATAGCGGTAGCGAACATTAAATTAGTGAAATTAGTGTAATTCGTGGTTCTTAAAAAAAGCCCCTCTACCCCAAAGCAAGTATTCTTTCAAAAAAAGGCGTGACAAAATAAACGAGTTTTTGATACTG
>JAAYQD010000217.1 GCA_012519465.1 Candidatus Cloacimonadota bacterium | reverse complement strand
GAATACACATATCCACCTTCGAGGCGCAATCCCAACCAGGGAAGAAAACTCAATAGGATCTCTGCCCGGGGCTGTATCATCAGATAGTCACGATAGTAGTCTGCATTGAAATTGCCTTGTGGGATATCGGCAATTGTATTGGGCCACTCGTATTCATTTTTGGTGCGGGAAAGCTTGATTTCATGGCTGGCACCACCCACCATCATCCCAATGGAGGTAACCAGATGACGGGTGATGGCAAAGCGTTTATCGAGGGTGACACCCATCAATGAAAGGTCGTTTTTGATCCTCAAATCGTAAGGATCTGCAGGATCGCTGAGATCACGGATGGTGTGGCTATCACCAAAGCCATTATACTGAAATCCGATAAAATAGCCTCTGCCCACATGGCCTTTGCCTGTATATCCATGTGTGAGCACGCCGGTATCACGGTATTCTTCAAGCCCCAAATTTGCCATAATCGTATTGATATCAGCCATATCCACGTGCAGCCAGGTGGGCGTCCAACCAAAGCCGCCATAGCCAACGCTGCGTTTGCGAGTGGTTTTGGCTTTGCCGCTTGGAGAGGCACCCATCTTGGTCTTTAATAGGGAAGCCAGATCCAGCTCAACTGTCTCGGAAGGGCGCTTACCCAGCATAATATCACCTTCCAATACCACGCCATCACGCCAGATTTGATACTCCACGATGTCTCCGGCAGACATTCCTTGCACCACTCTGTCAAAATCGTAGGTATTCTGAATGCGTTCTCCATCCAGGGATATCAGGATATCATTTTCCTCAAAGCCGGCATTGGCGGCTGGTCCACCCTCCACAACGCTGGGGATGAGAATGCCATATTCCCAAGGATAAGATATTCTTTTGGCATCGGCACGGGAAAGATTGGCAATACTGAAACCAAAATAACCGGTTTCTGCTTCAGCCTGTTCGGCACGGGTGTTTATAACCTTGTAGTAGATTTGTGGTTGAGAATCATCAGCGTCTCCAAGACGGGTAAATTCTGCAGTCAAGCTAATCGCCAAGGCGATCATCAGCACAAACAAAGTAAGTTTTTTCATTGGATCCTCCAATACTAATATATTTATTACATTTTAAGCTGACTTTGGATTTTGTCAAGCCAATTGTGGGTAATTCAGGTGATTATAAGCGTTTGCCGTTTAGTGTGCCTCAAACCAGTTTTTGCCCACACCTATATCCGTGCGAAGGTGGATGAGGCTGGCGTGCTCCTGGGGCAAAGCGCTTTCCATGGCACTGCGGATGATCCCCGTAGCATCCTCCACCCGGCTTTCCAATACATCAAATACCAGCTCGTCATGTACCTGCAGGATGAGGCGAATCCCCGCATCGTCCTTTATCTGCTTGTGTATCGTGAGCATGGCGATCTTAATGAGATCAGCGGCGGTGCCTTGGATGGGCATATTCACTGCCACGCGCTCTTCTTCGCTCCTCAATCTGGGATTGGGGCTGTTGATATTGGGCAGGTACAATTTTCTGCCAAAGAGAGTCTGGCAATAGCGCAATTGCCGGGCAGTCTCCACAGAGGACTGGATATAGTTTTGGATGGTGGGAAAACGTTGGAAGTAGTTTTGGATCAGCTCTTTGGCTTCCTTTTGGTTGATGGAAAGCTCGCGCCCCAGCTTTTGGACGCCCATTCCGTAAAGCAAGCCAAAATTGATGGTCTTTGCCTCCCGTCTGTCATCATCGGTCACCTCATCCAGGCTCTTGCCATAGATGATGGCTGCCGTTTGGCGGTGTATATCCAAGCCATGGGCAAAGGCATTTAGCAGCACTTCATCCTGGGAAAAGAGAGCCAAAAGGCGCAGCTCTATCTGAGAATAATCTGCCGCCAGGATCACCCTATCCGGTGTTGAGGGGATGAATGCCTTGCGGATTTGCCTGCCAAGCTGGGTGCGGATGGGTATGTTTTGCAGATTGGGGTTGGAGGAAGACAGCCTGCCGGTGGAGGCAACTGTTTGATTGAAAGAGGAATGCACGCGCCCGGTGGCTTCGTCTATCAATTTGGGCAGGGCGCTCACGTAGGTGGATTCCAGCTTGGAATACATCCGGTGTTGGATGAGCACTTTGGCAATGTCATGCTCGATTGCCAGCTCTTCCAAAACCGTGCTATCGGTGGAAAAGCCTGTCTTGGTCTTCTTTTTGGCTGGCAAACCCTTTTCTGTGAAGAGCAGCTTTGCCAATTGCTGGGTGGAATTGAGGTTGAACTGGTATCCGGCGTAGTCATACACTTCATCAGTGAGGCGTTTCAGCTCGTGATTTATCTGGCTGGAAAGCTCTCTCAGGATGGTGGTATCCAAAGCCACGCCGTTGGTCTCCATATCCTGCAAAACGCGGATAAGGGGCAGTTCAATCTCGTCATACAGCTTTTTCAGATTGGTAAATGCCAGGCGCTTTTCATAGATGGGCATCAGCTTGAAAGCCACCCAGGCATCTTCTGCGGCATAACCAGTGGCATCCTCGATGGAGACCAGATCAAAACTTATTTGGTTTTTACCGCTGCCAATCAGGCGGCTGATGGGTATCATTTCATAATGAAGCTCCCGAGCGGCGCAGGCATCCAGGGAGTATTGATTGGTGCCCGGCTCCAAAACGTAGGCTGCCAGCATGGTATCGAAGATCTCATTTTCCAGCTTTAGGCCATGACGCTGGAAGATGGTGAGGTCATATTTGAGGTTGTGTCCGATGAGCGTTTTGCCCTTGAGAGCGGTTTTTAGCTGTTCCAAAATATGGCTTGCGGGCAAGTTATCCTGCATCTGATGCCCCACAGGCAGATACCACGCCTCTTCTTCCATAAAGCAGAGGCTGATCCCCACCAAATTGGCCTGCATGGAGTTCACGCTATCCGTCTCCACATCGATGCTAATCTGCTGGGCTTTGGCAATGCCCTGCCACAGCTGGGGCAGATTGGCTTGAGTACCCAAAATGGCTTTGAAGCGTGCCGGTTCCGCAGGCGTCTTTGCATCCGTTTCACTGGATTCCGTATCAAAGATATCTGCTTGATGCACGGCTGTATCCACCTTCTCTTTCCTCTGCCCAGCCCGCACTTCCAGCCTGCGCTTGAGCGTGATCAGCTCGTATTTATTCATAAAATCTGCGGCATTTGCCAATGCCTGGGGCTGAAAGACATTCACAGCAACATCCTCAAGAGGCACCTGCCTCACGATGGTGGCAAGCTGACGGGAAAGGAAGGCATCCTCGCGTCCGGGCTCCAGTTTCTTGCGGAATTTATCGGGAACCCGGCTCAAATCTGCATAGATTTCATCTAATGAATTAAACTCTGATAGCAAAGCCTCCGCACTCTTGGGGCCAATGCCACGCACACCGGGGATATTATCCGAGGCATCCCCCACCAGCGCCAGATAATCTATAAATTGATGGGGCCAAACGCCGAACTTCTTGAAGATGGCAGCGCTATCCAGGGTCTGATCCTTGGCGGGATCCCAAATGCTGACTCCGTCCTCCACCAGCTGGGAGTAATCCTTGTCTGAGGTGACCAAGACCACTTCATAATCCTTTTTATAACGCTCTGCCAGGGTGCCCAACACGTCATCAGCCTCATAGCCATCCAGGGAGATTTCCGGCAAGCCGATGAGAGTGAAAAACTCCTTCACAGGCTCCACCTGGGTAGTCAATTCATCCGGCATGGGCGGACGCTGGGCCTTGTATTCATCGCTGAGTTCATGACGGAAGGTGGGACCCTTACGATCGAAGCTGATGATGATATGGCTTGCATCCTTGAGCTCCAACAGCTTCAGAAAGCTATTGATCACGCCAAAGATGGCACTGGTATGCTGCCCCTTGGAATTTACCAGGGGATTGGCGATAAAAGCGTAGTGGGAACGGTATAATAGCGCCGTTCCATCGATTAAATAAAGTGTGGTCTTCATTGATACTCCTGCTGTGTTGGCTGCGCGAATAGGTGTTAGGTGCTGGGTGTTAGGTGTTAGGAAGCCAACCGCAGCGGTTGGCACACGGTCTTCTATTCATCCAGCCCGATAGTTCATTGCATTAAATTCGTAGCTTTAATCTATGTCAAGGGAAAGGTGCGCATGCCCGCTGCGCGAACAGAGATTAGAGGCTAGAGGCCAGAGGGAGGCGTTCTGCCGCAGGGGTTAGGGGACAGGGGTCAGGGTTAGAAAAAACAGCTCGCAGCGAGCCTCCCGACTTGCTGCGAGCATCCAAAGACCTAAAGCCTGATCAGGTTAGTTAGCCGATCGACAAACGCGGAAGCCGTAGTCAGGATAGATATTACCGGGCCTATGGCTCATGCGACAAGCCACACGATGGTAATAGTCTTCATAATGCCAGCTACCTCCACGTCCAATCCGGTATTCCCCACTGGCAGGTCCTCTGGGGTTATGGGTGGGACTATAGTTATAATAATAACTATCAAGCCAATCCCAACACCATTCAAACAGGTTGCCGCTCATGTCATAAATACCCAGCCCATTGGGGAGTTTACTGCCAACAACATGAGTTGTTCCCCCGGAATTGCCAGAGTGCCATGACACTGCGTCCAGATCATCGGAACCGCTATACAGAAAATCGTAGGTATCGGTGCCTCCTCGTGCCGCATATTCCCATTCTGCCTCTGTGGGTAAGCGATAGCCATTGGCATCCCAATCGCAAATAGCTGCACACCAGACAGGATCATTAATGGTTGGCTCCTCGCCCCAATACAAAGGATTAGTGGTACCAGCAATAGTGTAAACAGGGGTCAGACCCTCATCCATGCTACGCAGATTACAGTATTTGATAGCCTTGAACCAACTGACGCTATAAACAGGATTACTATCACCAATGCCATGTCCCTGTGAAGGATTGGAGCCCATGATAGCCTCAAACTCGCTCTGCATCACAAGATATTTACCTATAGAAAATGAATCTACCGTGATGGTGTGGGGCGGAGCATATTGACCATCAAATCCGTGTGTATCACCCATAGTGTAAGTACCGCCTTGAACATAAACCATTTGACCGGGTGTAGTGATGTTGATCGTGTAATCCGCACTGCCAGTGGAGCTGGGCATCCAGTTGGTTTTGAATGCCTTGGCTTTGAGGGTGGTATTGTGAGATATGGCAATTGGGGCGGAGTATAGAGAGGAGGCTGCTGTGGGCTCCTGCCCATTGGTTGTATAGCGAATCGTGGCCCCGCTGGTGGCACAGCCAATGGTGACATTCAGAGATGTGGTATATGTGCCACCGGGAGGACTAAAGGTGGGGATTGCCACTATCCAAGTATCAGTAATACTATAAGCCGCATTGGAGATAAGGCTGGGCGCCAAACCAGTTTTGTATGCCTTGGCTTGGAGGGTGGCATCTTGTGCTACTAAAACTGGTTCTGTATATTCTGTTGAGTAATGAGTGGGCGTACTGCCGTTGGTGGTATAGTAAATCGTGGCCCCGCTGGTGGCACAGCTGATGGAGACATACTGGGCGCCTGGATATGAACCGCCTGGAGGATCAAAAGTGGGGGTAGCTACTTGATATTCGTCTGCTTGGATAACGATTTCGTCAAGATCAACGATTTTTTCCACGGTATGATCCGCCTGATATCCCAAAGCATCAAATCTGACACCTGAATCAAGGTAACAACCTCCCCTGAGGGTCCACCAAGGGTCATTGGCAGTATCAGCATCATAATTCATCCATTTACGCGTATCGGCAAATGGACCTGGAGCACCAAAAAAGTTGATTTCAAACAAGGGTCCGGCTCCTACAGTAACATTCATGGGACCGCCGATATCAGGCATTAGATGCGTATGAATTAGCCTGCCTGTCTGAGTGTTGCTCCAATTGGGCTTTTCATAGATCAAGCTGGAAGAAACGCTGGCTGTAGTAGCCAATCCCGCAATGGCCCGGGCTTCTCCATTTGCATCAATATCCAAAAAGATCGTCATCTGCGTGGCTATCACAATAGGGACTGGTGGTTGAGAAGGGGATGCAGAAGGTATTAAATAGCTGCGCGGGGCAAAGTTGTGTCTTATCAATTCGATAGATGTTACACATTCAAAACCTCCGTTCACATCAATATCCACGCCTCCTGAAGACCGGATGGATGAGCGCGACAGCAAATAATGCAAGCCATTGGCGCGATTTATTTTGGCTTCTATTGCAAAGCCTAATGAGAGGTTCAAAACCCCATCGACAGTCAGCACGACATTATTATCCAAATTGATATCCTCGCTAAACCGGTAATTAAAAAAGTCTGGGGTTTTGGCGTCCTGCGTGAATGTAATACCTTTGATCAGTGCTTGGGTTGATGAGATATCGGATGTCTTCAATTCTTCGGTAATGTTCAAATGAAGCTGTTCAAAAGCGTCTTCCAGCCTTGCTTGTTCTGTGTGGACAACTATTTGATTCCTATTGGTAGTATGAGATAACACCTTGCGCAAAAAGCCGTTGGGAGCAGCAGTGCTGGGCTCTGAAACCAATATCTTCCCCACCTGATAATAACTGGGGTCCACATCGGAAGGAAATACTATATGACCATCAGTCACTTCAATAATATTGTTGACTACGTCGCTTGGTATCACCACCGTTTCTTCGGCTACAATGGGATCCAGGATTTGGTCTTCCGGTTCGGTTGGCTTCTTGTTACAGCTAAAGGCCATCAATACCAACGCAAGTAACATGAAAACAGAAATAAAAAAATTTGTCTTTTTCATAATGTCTCCTTTTTTTAGGTTTTGTTTTCTATTAAATCATGAATCCACTCCCCATAATTTGGGGATAGATTTCAATGTTTGGGCAAGTGTCAGTATGCAGTGTAGCTCTATAGATCACATTTTATAAGACCATCAATATGTTTGTTAAATGTAGTTCATTAAGCCTGAAAGCACAATATCCAGAACCGATTTATTGTCAAGACAAATTGTGCGTGCAGGGTGAGTATGATTTGAGGGACAGTAAATTACCTTGATTGGACTAATTACACTAATTTAAAAGAGTGGAGTTTTTTAGCCCAGATAATGCCACAGGATTTCCCCAGTCCGCATTTTCGACCTGATTTTTTGAGGTTTGATATGTTCCAGTATCTTTCTCATCCCCTCTCTAATACCGTCTCCTTCCCTATTAGATGCGCTTGCGATGCCGTTCCCACTGATGGTGGTCTGGTTAGGAAGACTGTTATGTTAAAACATTTTATCTATTATATTATCTAATTTATACTACCTGAGCAGAGGATATCAAAAGCTGTTTTGTTGTCAAGAATAATATGAATTCCCATTTTTGTCTAAAATACTGCCAGGGGCGGCATCAATGGTTGCCCCACCACAATGTTTGCTACTTTTTATATCCACATAAGGAGTAGATGGATATCATTGATTATTTGAACAGCATTCTCGATATTGTGTGGCGTTTCCCTATGTATAGTAGAGGGGCTATATTTTGTGGGCAAAAAAAGGGCACATGTTTAGGCGTTAGGGGTTAGGGGTTAGGGGTTAGGAAGCCGTGTGCGGTCGGCATCCCTATCCTCTGACCTCTGACCTCTGGCCTCTGACCTCTGGTCCCTATTTTAGTAGCATCATCTTCTGAGTATGGTTGCCTTGGGCTGTTATCAATCTATACAGATACATTCCGCTGGAGACGGATGAGCCTTGGCTATCGCGTCCATCCCATACGGCGGAGTGGTTTCCGCTGTCCAATCTGCCATCCACCAGAGTTCTTACCAATTGGCCTTTGAGGTTGTAGATGGCAAGCTTGGCAGGTCCCGCTTGGGAAAGGGAAAAACTGATGGTGGTGCTGGGGTTGAAAGGATTGGGATAGTTTTGCCCCAGGGCATCCTGGACGGGGATGATGGTTTCATCAGGGGAAGACACGTATCCCGTGGAGCTGTAGCTGCCTTGCCTGAGGAGGCCACCGCGGTAGGTGATCCAAGGCATTTTGATGGTGACGGGTCTTCTGAGATTGACCACCAGGATACCGGTGGAATAGCCGGAGACCAGACGCAGGATGCCGTCATTATCCAAATCCACCAAGGTGGAGGGGGTATTGCCGTTGAAATCAGAACAGAAGGGGAATCCGCCCACCATGCTGCCATCGTGGTTATAGGCATAAACGCTGTTCATATAGCTCTGCAGAAGAATCTCAAGGTAAATATCGCCATCCAAATCCGCTATCAAGGGGGGTGTGTTGAAGATGGCACCTGTAATCACGGGGAAGCCAGGCAGGATGTTGCCTTCCTGATCGATGGCAAACAACTTGCCTTCCATCGTGGTAAATACCATTTCGCTATTGCCATCTCTGGTCAAATCTGCAGGCACAGCGCCAGTTTGGGTGGCGGTGCCAGTCTCTGTCTCAAAGAGGATTTCGCCATTGGTATCCACCAACACCATATAGGGTCCGGCACCCACGGCGATGCGGTTGTTTTCCAGCACCAGGGGTGCGCCTGTGATGGAGCGCTGGAGGTTGACGGGGAAGCCAGTGAGGTTTTGTCCATCGCCCTTGATCACGTGCAATTCTCCGCTTTGGGTGCCCAAAATAATTTCCATGCTGCCATCGCCATCGATATCAGCGGCAGCCATTTCACTGGGTAGAGAGGCGCCAAAGGTGACGGGGAAGCCATCCACCAGGCTGCCGTCTCCCTTGAGGGCGTAAAGCTTTTTATCCAGGGAGTGGGCAATGATTTCATTGACACCATCCCCATCTATATCTGCCAAAACGGGGGTGAAGAGGAAGGAGGAGCCAATCCCATATTCAAATACGGGAGTGCCATCCAGAGCGGTGGCATATACCTTGCCGGTGCGGCTGGTGAATACCAGTTCGGGGATTCCATCACCGTTGATATCGCCCATCGCAAAGCTGCGCATGATGTTTTGCTCTTCATCCAACTCAAAACCGCCGGTTTGCTCGCCCTCTTTACTGAGGATATAAGCATCACCATATACGTCCAGATACATGATATCCAGGGAGCCATCGCCATCAAAATCGTACACAATGGGCGCACTGCGCGTGCCAACCTGGCAATCCCAGGGGAAGCGGTTGTCTATGAGAGTGATTTCAAATTGGACGGTAAATCTGCGTGCTCCCACGGAAAGCTGGGTGACGGGGTGTATGGCATCCACATAGAGTTCAATTTCGTAAATGCCAAATGGCAGTGTGACGGGCAATTGGAAAGAGATATAGGCGTCTTCATCGCTCACGCCACCTGCGGGCAAATGGCTGATAAATAGCGAAGGGCTGATCTGCTCTATGCCATCAGGCAATGAGGTGAGAGATATTTCCACGTCGTAGGCACTTGCCCAATCCTCGTGGTTGCGGATGCGGGGATAGATCCTGAGGGCTTCGCCGGGGTTGAGGCTGCCATCGTTATCTCCATCCTCGTCTGTGATTTCATAATTTTCCAGGCTGAGGTAAGGCAGGCTTTCGTCCGGAAGCTTTGCTTGGATGGATGGATCCCCAAAGAGCACCACTTCATAGTAACACCAGCGCATCACATCATGCGCCAAGGCGGCATTGAGGTTTTGCACGCGGGAATAGGTGAGCGCCTTGCCCAGTTCGCGGTTGGGCGTCTCAAAAAGCCCAATAAAGTATTCGCGATCATAGAATTGGGATGCGCCATCGATGCTGCCCGGCATGTACCAGCCGTAGCGGGTGTTGCCGATGAAGGCGAAGACGCCGCCATCCACAAAGACGATCGTTTCGCCGATGCATTCGCCATCGCCGCTGGTGCGTTGATCGAAGGCGGCAGGATAGCAGCCCTGGGTGTAGAGGAAGCCATATTCTGTGTTATTTAGACGTCTGATGGTGTTATTGCCCTGTCCCATGAGGAAGGTTTCGTTTGCGTGACCCATGTGGTTCATCACGTTGGCGCCGTCATTGATGGCGTTCCACACGATTGTGCCGTCGTAGGTATTATCACGCTCGTAGCTGGTGATTAGCTGGTAGCCATCGGGAATGTATTGTGCCACATCGTCTTTATAATCTCCGCCCCAGGTGACGGGGTTCCAGTTCAGGTTTTCCCCAAACATGACGGAGATATTGTTGCTAAAGGTTTGGTTTTCCACATAGTGGCGGGTTTTGCGGAAGATATTATCAAATTCCGCCTGAGTTTCAGCGGGAAAACGGCCGATATGCACTTCCGGCAGCATGTCCACATTGTCTGAGGGTTCGCCATAGATGTTGTTGCCATTAGCGTTCCAATTCCCGTCCAGGTTGCTGAAATAGATATCGGTAGGCATGCGGTTATCAATGGTTTGCCACACCTTGCCATAGGCGCCGCGCTCCGGCACCAATTCATCATCTCCACCCAAAATCACGTATTCCAGGGGATCGGAGGAATCTGCCCAGCTGAGATACACGTCTTGGATAAAGGCTCGTAGCTTGGCGGCGTTATCTTCACCATTATAAGTGGCATAGATATCCTGCATGCTGAAGACGGCAGTGCTGACGCCCTGGGAGGTGCGCCATTGGGCATAATCAGCAAACCAATCCATGGCGTCTTCATGGGTGACGATGATCATCTTGTGGGGGTCGTTATCCCGGGTGAGATGGCTCTGGGGCAGGTAATCTCGTCCACGGGAGCTATGCAAATAGCTGTCCACCACTTCGGGATTGATGATGTATTCACACAGCTCGGTGATGGCGGCGGCATCCTTGCGCAACATATTGGCTTGGTAGCGACTCAATTCATCGTTATGGCTGTGCTGGATCTGCAGGTTGATGTCTTCGTAAACCTTCAATTCCCGCGTTTGGGGGTTGTATTTATAGGGGTAAATATTGATGATTGCCACCTGATAGCCACGTTGAAACTGGGTGCCTAAATACACGTAATCCTGGGCTGGCCAAAATTCGCTCTTTTCCCAAATAAGAGGGTTGGGCGCGGTGGTATCCGGGGCGGGCATGGATATCGGCTGTTGCTGCCTCGCCATGGGTAGATCTATATTTCTGCTCACAGGCTGGGGGTTGGAAAGTGTTGCCATTACGCTCTGAACGTTGTGTCCAAAGGGGATCAACACGCGCACTCCATAATATGGCAAAGTGGGGGCACCCGGCTCCAAGATCACGTTTCCACGCTGTGTAATCTCATAATGAGACGGTGTTTTCAAGTTTAATTCCAATGCGGATAAAAGCCCAGCAGCCAGAAGCAGCAAGCTTATGATGATTAGTGTCTTAGCTTTCATTTATGACTTCCTGAATAATATATATCCTTTATATGTTGCAATTGTTATGCCTAATGTGTGAAAAACTGATGTTTCCGACCCTATCCATAGCTTCAAGCTGAGGGATCTTTCTCCAACAAGGCTTCCAGGATGGCGATGGTGTGCTGTTTGGCTCCGATGCCGTTTTCAGCAACAGGTCCCACACAGGCGGGGCAGCCTTCTTCACAGGGGCAGGCTTTCACCAAGCTGAGGGCTTCGGGCAGGATGCGGTCTTGCAATTCATACAAAATGCGTGCCAGGCCTATTCCGCCGGGGACAGCATCATAGATGGCGATGGCGGGGCTGCCTGCTTCCAGCGCAGAGCGTTCTTCCCAGATCACATCTATATCCTTGCGGTCACACATTACATAAAAGGGTGCCAGATTTACCACCAGATATGCCAAACCAGAGAGGCCGCTTTGGATGCGGACGGTTTCTTCTGCCAGCCTGTGACAGCGTGGGCAGAGGGTGGTGAGATTTTCCGGTGCATTCGCCGCTTCCAGAGAGGTGTAAAGCCTGAGGGGAGTGATGTGATGAACGTGGAATTTCTCGCCGTTTTCACGCACTCCACAGTGGGCACAACGATAGTCATCCCGGGCTCTGATCTCCTGGGTGATGCGCTGCCAATCCCTGCCATAATCCAGAGGATCATTGCGCCAGAGACCTTGGCTACGTATGCGTTCCACCAAGGAGGGTTTTAGCGAGAACCACCACGCTTGGGTGTCCAAAACGGAGGGCGGTAGATCCAACTTTTCATAGCCCAATATCTCTTGGCTGAAGAGCCTAATCTTTTTGTAGCCGGTGATGATGGTGGTTACCTTCACATTGCCCAAGCCCTTGGTTCCGCCCTGGTAGTTTTGCCTCTTAATCAGCTGTAAAAGCTCGATACTGCTGTTGCGTAATGCCTGGGTGAGGTAGTGTGCTCTGCTGGGTTTCAGCTCCACCTTTTTGGCTTCCAAATCCAGCCGGGTAACCTCCCACATCTCCCCTTGCTCCAGATAGATGGCACCGGGATGGGTCATCCACAGGGAGCTGGAGATATCTATGTATCCAACACATGTATTTTGATGATAGATAGATAGTTGACTGCCGATATTGCGCAGTGAGACTTCTCCTGCAGGATACGCATCAGGCAAGCCAATCCAGCGTTTGGCAACCTTGCGAATCTGCTGTTCCTCTTCCATTAATAGCAGATGTGGATAGATATGTTCGGATCCCAGATTGCCAAAACCTTCATCTTCCAGGAGGGCAAGCTCTTGGATGGCACAACGCAAATGAGCGCGCAGGATTTCCGGATGGTTGGGATCAATGAGGGCTTGCTCTGGATTTTGTTCAAAGATATACTCAGGATGCTGGCAGATGTATTGATCCAAGGCGTTTGAGGATGCCACCATCACGCATAGAGAGGTTCCGCCCAATCTGCCGGCGCGCCCTGCCTGTTGCCTTGTGGCAGAGATGGTGCCGGGATAGCCATGCAGGAACACGGCATCCAAGCCGCCGATATCTATGCCCAATTCCAAGGCATTAGTGCTGATGACTATTCCTATCTCCCCATCCCGCAGTTCTCTTTCTATGCGTCTGCGCTCCTCTGGCAGATAACCGCTACGATAGCTGCGCACACGCTCTCTTTGGCCAGTTTTGCCCTGCAGGGTCAAGAGCAACATTTCAACACTGCGGCGGGAGATACTGAAGAGGATGGCTTGTCCGCGGGTGCGCAGCCAGCGTTTTGCCAAAGCACTGCTATCCACCATGCTGGAGCGTCTGATGCCCAGCTCTTTATTTATCATCGGTGGATTATAGATGCAAAACAGGTGTTCTCCGTGGGGAGAACCGTCTTTGCCAATGGCTTTTACGGGACGCTCCAAGATGTTGCTGGCATGCTGAAAGGCGTTGGCAAGTGTGGCGGAAGTGCAGATAAACTGGGGATTGGAGCCATAAACCCTGCAGATGCGTTTGAGCCTGCGAATGAGATTGGAAAAGTGGGAACCAAACACACCGCGATAGATATGGATTTCATCTATCACCACATAGCGCAATCCGGCAAAGAAGGAGCTCCACAGGGAATGGTTGGGCAGGATGGCGGCATGCAGCATATCAGGATTGCTGAGGATG
>JAAYQD010000216.1 GCA_012519465.1 Candidatus Cloacimonadota bacterium | reverse complement strand
CAAAGTGGGTAACATTTGGTTGCGCGTAAGTAACTATGGCTTCTTTGGTTCTGGAGACGATATCGTACCCCAATACCCTTCCTTGGAATATCCAGGCGGTAGCGGAGTAGATTATCTCTATCAAGGTGCACTCTGGTTTGGAGCCAAGAAATATCGCAGAGACAGCGCCGGACGTAAGCTCTATTGGCTGCACGACAACTATCAGGAAGACTCTGCAACCGTAGCTGAAGGAGCCGCGGCATGGCATGCTGGTCTCAAACCCGTGGTCGATACACTCGTTACCGTGGGATTTGATGGAGACAAAGACCTCTACGAATTCTTGCCTGCATACAACCCTCTGGTAAGTGCTAATACTAACGCCATGGACCTGTATGACACATACAATGCCATGGACGAAATCGCCACCGCCAGTACCCGTAAACAAAAACGTGGTGTGGACGACGATGGCGACGGCATAATAGACGAAGACTTTGTGGGTTATACCTTCCCCTTGCGTAAAGCGGATGAATTGCCCACCCAGTTCGAATCTTTTGGCGGACAGTATATCCATAATACAAATAACTATGCCATCATCAATGAAGGCTATAATTCAGAGATATGGTTCCCCCTTGGGTTTATGGATTTATCCGACGAAACCTACGCATCCTTTGCATTTACTGCTCCCTATGATGACGATGGAGATGGTCGTGTGGATGAAGACGGTGCCCCTGTTTCCGAGCAGGACTTTATCTCGTATTATTACGACTATTGTCCGTTGGGAACCACTGGAGACCGTGATCTGGGGCGTTCCGCCAGCTCAAACAAACACTTCCCGCTCAATCTGCGCGTACGTCAGATGTCCTATCAGTGGAGCTATGACTATATCAAAAACCTTGTATACGTAGAGTTTAATATCACCAATATGAATACCGCCACGCAGGACACCCTCTTTGACTGCGCCATGGGTATTTATATGGATTGTGACTGTGGACCTCAAGTATGGGGTTCCGAAAAGGCTGCCGATGATAAATCCGGCTACGTCAAAGGTACCGGTTATGAATTTGCCTATACCTATGACGCAGACGGTGATGGTGGACAAACCCCCGGCATCGTGGGTGCTCGTGTGTGTACCCCAGACCCCGAAGAGCTTCAATTCCACTGCTGGTATTGGAAGGTGGGAGACGGTCCGGACGACGGTAACCCCAGAAACCTGAACCCACACCCACAACGAACGGCAAACGAGAAGTATTGGCTATTGACAGGGCGTAACCCCAACGACCAAAAGTTCCAGCCCCTGAGACCGGATCAAGATGACGTGATGGAATACGAACAACCCTCTCCCAACGACACTCGTTTCCTCTTTGCTTTCTACGGCGATATGCAAGGTATGACCAACCCCTCCGCCGCCTCCTGGAACCTGGAGCCCGGCCGCACCATGAAAATCGTGGTGGCAGTATTCCCCGGTGATAACAAGGAAGACTTGAAGCGCACAGCCCGCTGGGCAAAAGAAATCTACGGCCAGGCTCAGCACTTGGTAAACGTGGTATTGCCCGATACCTTCCCCCACTACACTCCTCCCGAACCTCCCGAAATCCCCAAGATGTATGCCGAAATGATGCATGATGGCAACCAGATAGACGTTTATTGGGACAACCGCTCTGAATTCTCAGAAGACACAATGACCGTCTCTGCCGCTGTGATCGGCTGGCAAAACCCTGATTTCGTAGCCAGCGATTCCTACAAACATGATCTTGATAGCGATCCCACATTCATCGATTGGAGCGACTATCCAGACGAGTTTAAACCGGGAGCCAGTGAATGGAACATGAATGCCTCAGTAAACCCATTTACGGCATATAGATTACGTCACGACTTCCAAGGTTACACGATCTGGGGACGCAGCGGAAGCGGTTCTCAGGAAGATTGGTCTATGTTGGATCGTTGGGATAAAAAGGAAACTGCTCAAGATTATCTGGACTATTCCGTGAATGCAAACAGCCCTCATGCCGATTCCCTCTTCTTGGATTATGGCGGATATCTGGGCATCGAAACAGGGCTGCCCAATCCCAATCAATGGCCAAACAGAAGCCAGTATCAAGATTTCTATAGATTCGACGAACTCTTCCAGCTGGTACCCTATCCCGCTTATACCACGGAAACCGAATTTGAAAACGATCCCTTCTATGGCTTCCCCATCTATAATCCCGCTGTAAATTATACCACTGCTCTCCAGGATGAAGCTGATGGAATCGCTCGCGAAAACCAAGGCAAACCCGGACAGTATATAATGCAATTGCAAGCTCGTCTCTTCAAACATCCCGAAATCAGAGACGAAATCTTTGACGAACTGATGGATACCAAGCTCATCCCCCTCAGCGGTCATGGTGGCCAAGTGGCAATCGACAATGACGATGCCCTGGAAAAGCTGCATAAAGAGCGTCTCGCACGCCGTTACTATCAGTCCTCCATCATGTATCCCCGCAAAGGTGTGGAATACTATGTGGCAACCACTGCCTATGACAGAGGTATTCCTTCAAACGATCTGAACTTCTTGGAAACCGGACGTGACGCGGATGCCAATATGCAGGTATTCTTCCCCGGAACCGGTGCCAAAGAAAACATGGATAATATCTATGTCATCCCCAATCCCTACATCGGCCGCAGCAAGTTTGACGGACGCCGTGAAGGTGATGACAAGGGTGACAAGAGCCGTCGCCTCTGGTTTGTGAACCTGCCCAAACAATGCACCATCCGCATCTATACTCTTGCCGGAGACTTGGTGCAAGAGCTGGAACACGACGGAGCACACAGCGTGGATATCATCACAGTTTCCAAGGCTTCCACCCACGGCATGTCCCCCGATGGAATGCATGAATGGGATCTTTTGTCCAAACACAGCCAGATTATCGCCCCCGGAGTCTATCTATTCTCCGTGGAAAATAAAGCCGATAAGAAAATCAAAGTCGGCAAATTTGTGGTTATAAAATAGAGGAGAAACAATGAAAAAGATAAGTATAATTATCCTTGCCCTTATATTATTGCTTCCCCTCACCCTGGCAGCAAAACCGTTTGGCAAGACTGGTACGGCAGCCCTCCAATTCCTAAAACTGGGTGTGGATGCTCGTGCCATCGGTATGGCAGAAGCATACACTGCCGTCACTGATGATATTTCTTCCACATATTGGAACCCTGCTGGCTTGGCTCCTGCCAAAGAAAACCAAGCCTTCTTTTCCCATACAAATTGGGTGGCAAATATCTATCATGAATATGCAGCCGCATCTTATACAAATGGTGTCACCACCTTTGCAGCCTATGGCTCCGTGCTCCATATGGATAAGATGGATATCACCGAAGAAGATACCTTTGGTCCCACGGGTGAGCAATTTACAAACAGCAGCATGGCTTTTGGCGTGAATTATGCCCAGGTCTTCACTCAAAAATTCTCCGCCGGTGTAGGCGTGAAATATCTGCGTGAAAACCTCTACGAATTCGGCGTCAATAGCTATGCCTTCGACGTGGGTTCAATATACAACACTGGTTGGCAAAACATCAAAATAGGCATGGCTCTGCGCAACTTTGGCCCAGACATCCGCTATCGTGTGGATGATGATGAGGACGGAAGTTATGACGAAGATCCATTTGATCTGTTTGATAACGATGGTGATGGTCTCATTGATGAAGACGGTCCCGAGCTGGAGAGTAAGATCCCAATGAGTTTCTCCTTGGGCATCAGTGGAGATCTCTTGCGCAATGACACAGACCATTGGATTGCATCCCTGCAATTGGATAACGTGATAGACCGCAAGGAAACCTGGAACCTGGGCACGGAATACAAGCTCAGAAACCTTTTCCTCAGAGGCGGATACCAATTTGGTTATGACACAAATGGCTTTAGCGCCGGCCTGGGATACCAGATTGCCACCAGCTTTGCCATTTTGAATATTGATTATGCATACACGGATATGGGTTTGCTAAAGGAAAACTTCCTCAAAACTGCCCATCGTGTATCTATTAAAATGAGATACTAAGGTTAATTAGACTACATGGAGGAACCAATGAAAAAACTGTTAATTGTCCTGCTGACAATTGGTCTCTTACTTAGCGTGGCGTATGCCAAGGAAATGCAAGTAAGCACAAATCGGAAGCCTCTTGAATCCCCACAGGGGTTCAGGATGCCCCAGACCCGTAACACTCCCGATTATACATTCAGCAAACTACCCGTTGCGATTATGACCAGCTATTATGACTACATGATCGGCTCTTACAACGGCTTGCCCCTCAGAGTGATCCCCTCTTCTGAAGGTGGTGGATACTTTATGACCTACCACGGCCGCCGTGCCGCAACCGGCGTAAGACGCGTGTTTTACTCCTATTTGGATGCCAATGGCAACGTGGTATCAAACAACGAAATCACAAACGTCCAAAACAACGAAGGTTATCCTTCCGTATCTGTAGACCCCGTATCTGGCAAACCCATGTATGCCTGGCACTCCAATGCAGACACTGATGCCGAGCTGGAAGTACAGTTTGTAACTGACGCCTTTCTGGGCGGCTTCTCCGGATTGTGGAATGATATCCAAGTGATTATCGATAACCCCATGGAAGTGACCCATCCTGATGGCTCCGTCACCACCCACAGCGAATTTATCTGGCCCACCGTGCAGATCGGACCCTCTCCAATCGCCGGCAAACGCAGAGTGTATGTGATTGGCCGTAACGCCGAAACTGCCACCTACGGTCCCTCCGAAAATCCCTATATTGCCTATGCCGATTTTGACGGTGACGATATTGAGGGCGGAACCCCCTTCGTTTGGAGCTATACCAGCATCCCCGAAATGGACCAATGGAACGTTGACAGTGAATGGCGCAGACCCTTCCACGCCCTTACCACAGATAATGCAGGCAACCTCTACTATGCTGGCTATCACTTTGCCACCGAAGCAGATGGTGATACCTCCATCGATGAAGAAGACCTCGATATCTTTATGTGCCCAAACTATGGTGAAGGCGAGTGGACACGTCTCAGCTTCTGGGACAAACTGCCCGCATGGAACCCTCCCACAGGACCAAACAACCCTATCGGCTATTTTGAAGACAGCGATACCGGTCAACCCTATCTGGACAGTCAGCTTACCTTCAATATTGCCAATAGCTCTCACCTCAACGCCTCTGTAGACCAATATGGCAGAGTCCACGTACTGGCTGTATATGCCCTTTCCACATACAACGGATACTACTATCCCAATATCCAGTTTGTGAAAGAATTTGTATTCGACCCTGCCACCCAGGAGATCACCGTAAACGAAATCTATCCCCAGAAGCCTGAAGATGATAACTACAACGAATACTTCATGCCTTGGGATTTTGAACCTCCCTACGGTCAAGTGGACGACTTTTATGTCTCAGGAGATCAAACAGCTCCCATGATGGCTACAGACTTCCCCTTCCCCCACTGGGATCAGAGCGCACACTCAGACGCCATGTTGTTCCACTACAACAACGTCAAAATCAGTGATGCAAACGAAGAGGGAATGATGGTTGCCGTGTGGCAGAACTCCTACCGTGCACGTAGTTACAACGAATACAACGACGAAGATTTCGCAGCTTTTGCAAACACTCCCGAAATCTGGATGTCCGTATCCTCAAACAACGGTAACGAATGGAGCGAGCCCATCGTGCTGAACAACGTGGAAACCCCCGAATTTGCCGACATCAAACCCATGTGGGTCTATCCTGCAGACCAGGTACTCTTTACCGGAATGCAAGGACAAAACAAGGTTGGTAAAGTGGGAATCATGTTCTACAACGATTTCACATGGGGCTCAAACGCCATCGATCCTCCTTACCACGTAAACCCTGACGGCGGTGATGTGATGTTTATGGAGCTGCAAGTGGTATTCCCCTACCACCCCAACGCCGAAGAAACAGCCACCACCCCCAGCGTCAGCCTGCTGAACCAGAACTTCCCCAACCCCTTCAACCCCACCACCACAATCAGCTACACAATGAACAAGGCTGCACACGCAAACGTATCCATCTACAACGTAAAAGGACAGCTCATCAATACCCTCGTGAACGAAAACAAGGGCTTTGGAACTCACAGCGTTGTCTGGAACGGAACCGACACCAGAGGTAACACCGTGCCCAGCGGTATCTACTTCTACCGTTTCACCACAGACAACCACACTGAAACCAAGAAAATGATGCTGATGAAATAAAACTATATCCAAATGATATACAAAAAGCCCCGGCACACTGCTGGGGCTTTTTCTTAGGGATCAGGGGACAGTGAACAGGGGCGTTTGTCACTGCTTTTTTTATCCACTAATTGGACTAATTACTGGGATTTCACGAACTCTAAATTGACAAGGCTTTAGCGAAGCGCTGTCCCCTGTTCACTGTTCCCTGACCCCTAAGCACGCACAGCGTGCGTCTGCCCATTAGCCACCCTTGTACCACCCTTGTCTCACCCTTGCTGAGACAAAGGAGAGACAAGGGTGGTTAACAGGGAAGGGTTCAGGTTGCAAGTGCCAGGTTTCAGGTTTCAGTGCAGCGGCGTTTCGCCCCCCTTGTTCCTTGTTCCCTGACCTCTGGCTTGCTGTGCAAGCCCCGCCTTACTTCACATGGAAATTATCCAAAAATTGCTGCAAGATGGCAGCGCGGGTGGGATGGCGCAATTTGCGCAGGGCTTTATCCTCGATCTGGCGGATGCGTTCACGGGTCACTTGGAAGATATTGCCCACTTCTTCCAAAGTGCGGTGATAGCCGTCGTCGATGCCAAAGCGGAGGCGGATCACGCGTTCTTCACGGGTGGAGAGGGTTTTCAATACTTCATCCACCTGCTGGCGCAGGAGGCTGCGCTCGGCGAGGCGTTCCGGGGAGATGATGGTGCGGTCTTCGATGAAGTCTCCCAGGATGCTATCGTCGCTATCGTGGCCGATGGGCTTATCCAAGGAAACTGGCTCCTTGGAGATGGAGAGGATATTTTTGATCTTATCCACAGGCATATCCAGTACTTCGGAGATTTCCTCGGGGTGAGGTTCGCGCCCCAGCTTTTGCATGAGGCGGCGGCTGGTGCGGTTGATTTTGTTGATGGATTCGATCATGTGGACGGGGATGCGGATGGTGCGTGCCTGATCTGCAATGGCTCTGGTGATGGCCTGGCGTATCCACCAGGTGGCATAGGTGCTAAATTTGAAGCCTTTGCGATAGTCGTATTTTTCCACGGCACGCATCAGGCCGGTGTTTCCTTCCTGGATGAGGTCCAAAAATTCCAAGCCACGGTTGTTATAGCGTTTGGCAATGGAGATCACGAGGCGCACGTTTGCCTCGATCATCTCGTTTTGAGCCTTTTCTTTGTTGCGCTCGGCACGGTCGATCTCACGCAGGAGGAAGACCAGCTCGCTGCCGGTCATCTTGGTTTCCAGCTCCACACGGCGGATTTTGCGGCGGGCGTTTTTGATCTTGCGCAGGGTTTCCACAAAGATATTGGGGTCAATTCCCGTTTCCACGCGGATGTCTTCAAAATCTTCATCGCTCTTTTTGGCGCGTCTGCCAAAGGTGCAGATTTCATCGATTGTATAGCGTTTGATGCGGGTGAGCTGGTTGATGGAATCGTAGCTTTCCTCGATGCGTTCCACCAGGCTGCGCACGCGGTAGACCATGCGTTTGATGAGCTTGTCGTTGTAATTGAGGATAAAGAAGGTATTGATGATTTCTTCGCGGAGGGCGTCGATTTCGTCTTGGCGATTGGCGGTGCCGGTATCGTCAAAATCGCAATTATCCAGGATGATGCCCACTTTCTCGAAGGTGGTTTCGTTGGTTTTGAGGATGTCTCTAAAGACGTCTATCAGTCTGGTATCCTTGTTCTTATCTATCCAGGCGCCGATATCCATCTTGAAGATTTGTTCCAGGCGCACGCGGTTTTCGCGAAAGCGGTGCAAAAAGTTGTACATCTCCCGCAGGGTGCTGCCGGATTTGAAGACGTTTTGGCTGATCATCTTCTGATAGGTCTCTATCTTTTTTGCCACGCGCACCTCGCCCTCGCGGTCCAAGAGGGGAACCCTGCCCATTTCACGCAGATACATGCGCACGGGGTCGTCATAAACGCGCTTGGATTTGAACTTTTTGGGGGCTGCCGGCTTGCGCAGCGCCATTCCGCTTTTGGTGAGGCGCTTTTCGGTTTCGTCGATAATCTCGATGCCGTCTTGCTGCAAATCAAAGATGATGTCATCCACCTTATCCAAAAAGAAGGGGCTGTTGGGGAGGATGTCGTTGATTTGCTTGAAGGTGATATAGCCAGATTCCTTGCCCAGCTCCACCAGCTTTTGCAAGCATTCATTGTATGTAATCATCAATGCTCCTTAAAGAAAAAATGAGGCTTTGTGCCATCAATATGGTAACTTGTGGATCACTTTGCGGGTCATGCGGCGATAGACGCCCATCAATTCTTGTTTCTTTTGAAAAAGACCCACATCATGCGGTTCTGATAGGATTTCTTTATCCAGCATCTCCAAATCTCTCTGGAGCTTGCGGATCTTTACCTGATCCAGGGTATCCTCAAACCGCAGTTGCTGCGGGTCTTCCAATAATAGTTCTGCCAAAGTGTCCCTTAAATGTGTGTTTTCTATGTTGCTCAAAATATCGGCAGGGGAACCCACCACATCGGGGTCGATGTGTTTAACCAGCCATTGGTAGATTTCCCGGCACTGCATATTATTAAAATAATCTTCATTTAGCTCTGTGGCAAGTACTTTATAGTATTCTGCGCTCTGCAGAGACAATATCAACAGGGTGCGCTCTTCCAAAAACTCCTCTGGGGCGGGTTTTTCAGCGGGTGCAGACTGAGGCTCCTGCCTCGTAAAAGCTTGTCTGCCAGAGGATAGGCGGCTGTTGAGCGCAGAGGTGGATACTCCGAAAGCATCAGACATATCGTTGATCCAAAGTTCACGCTGCACGGCGTCCTGATTTTGACGGATATGTTCCAAAAGGAGGTCGATGCGTTCCCTGGCATCTCCTTCCACCTGGGGATGGGTTGCCACAAAATTGATGAGCGGAAGGGCGGAATCAATCCTTTGCTGCATAGCCTCTTTGCCCTCCTCGAGGAGGAAAGTATCAGGATCGGAATCCGGCGGCAGCTCCACGATGAAGGGGGAAAGCCCTATCGCCATACACAAAGCCGCGCCTCTGGTGGCGCTGCGGATGCCGGCAGTGTCTCCATCAAAGAGCATATACACGTTTTTGGTATAGCGTGCCAGCAGGTAAATCTGGTCTTTGGTGAGCGCCGTGCCCAGGGTGGCAACGCTGTTTACAAAGCCTGCTTCCCACAGCCTCAGAAAGTCGAAATAACCCTCACACACCAGCGCTTTATCTGCTTTGGAGAGCTCGTATTTGCTCTTGAAAAGCCCGTAAAGCTCGTTGCCCTTGGTGTATAGCTCGCCACTGGGGGAATTGATGTATTTGCCTCCGGGGCCGCCTTCCGCCATCTGCCTTCCGCCAAAGGCTATCACATCGCCGGTGTTGTTGTGAATGGGAAACATCAGCCTGTCTCGAAAGAGATCCACCACGTTGCCGCGATAGTTGCCAAAGAGTCCGCTTTCCTTGAGGAGAGCCACGGCGTGCCCCTCTTTCATGAGGTGGTTGAGCAGCGCCTTCTCTCCGCCTAAGGCATAGCCTAATTGTAGGTTTTGGGCGGTTTCGGGGCTGATTTGGCGGCTCTTCAGATATTCCAATGCCTCGTCGCCATGGCGCTGCAGGCTTTCCGCAAAGAAATCCCGCGCTGTTTGATATACCACCAAAAGCTGCTCCCGCTTGGTATTCACACGCTTGGTGCGTTCAAACCGGGGGATGGCGATGCCGGCGCGTTGGGCAAGCTTTTTCACCGCTTCGATAAAGGAGATTTTCTCGTATTCCTGCACAAAACCATACACGTTGCCCGCCTTGCCACAGGCAAAGCACTTGAAGATTTGCTTGGTTTGGGAGACGTTTAGCGAGGGATTGGTATCCTGATGAAAGGGGCAAATCCCACGCCAGGTGCTGCCCGCACGCTTCAGGGGCAGATATCCCTGGATCACCTCCACGATGTCGTTTGCGGCACGTATTTGCTCTATTAAATGGTTGTCTATCATATCTTCACCACCGTTACGCCGGTGCCGCCCTCGGAGGGAGGCGGGGTTTCCATGGAGATGATTTGCCTGTTGCGGCGCAGATAATCCCGGGTTTTGCTGCGCAGGATGCCCGTACCTTTGCCATGGATGATGCGGAGGCGGTGCAGGCCTGCCAGAACGGCGGAATCCAGGAATTCATCGATGAGGGGCTGGGCTTCGTCGAAGGTAAGCCCTCTCAGCATCAGCTCAAAGGCTGCCTTGCCCTCT
>JAAYQD010000215.1 GCA_012519465.1 Candidatus Cloacimonadota bacterium | reverse complement strand
TCCCCGCTATATCTTGAATTCCCTACGTGTGTATGAATACTTTGGCTATGAGTGGCGCATACCCTGGTGGGATGCGGAGATACTGGATTTTTGGCAAAAGGTGCCCATCTCTTTACGCAGTGGCCGCCAGCTTTATAAGGCTTATATCGCCACAAAGCGTAATACCGGCATAGGCGTGTATCACAAAGAAAACATGCCTCGCCGCATCCGGGAGAGATTGATCCGCCAAAAATGGGGATACATATACGATCCTCGCTTCAGCCGCTTTGCCCCGTTCTATTTGGGCAAAGCCCACCGCCACAGCCAGCTTGGCGCCCTGCTACCTCAAGATCTGGAGTTACCAGAATATATCAAGGCAAAGCAAGCCATCGCCAAGTGCAACATCAACGCAGTATCATCCTTGGTTGCCCTCAAAGAGTGGTGGGAAGGCTAAAGCCAAAGCGTTTATTTCTTACGAGTTCTGGGTTTGGCAGGCTTGACGGGATCCGGGGTCACCTCCTCAATGGGAGCCGGTTCTTTGGGAGCTTCCGCATCTTTGAATTGCATCGGCTCTTTGATCACATGACGCTTTAGCTCCACTTTCACGATGGGCTCTATGCGGTGGGAAACGATAAAGAGGCTTTTCCCTCTGGAAAGTGCCAGCTTTTCTTCGATGGTCAAAGCTTGGATTTCACTGAGGGTGGTTACGCGCTCGATAGCGCCGGTGGCGGTGTCCACTATCTGGACAAAGTGCTGCTTTTCAGCCATGAAGGATACCTCCATCTGATATTTTTCGGGGAATTTTTTTACGATATCAACCACAAAATCCACGTAATCTCCCTTATGAACACGATACCATGCCCTGAAGGAGCGGCATTTCTCCAAGCGTGGACACACCGCACACAGGGGTGCCTCCACCTTTCTGTGGCGTTTCAATTCGCATACGTAGATTCTGGATTTTCTCATGAAGTGCCAATTGTGTAAAGGGCTCTGTTTGTCAAGAGATATCGCCTTTTGCGTACTTTCCCATCCAGCCGGATGCTCACTTTTTGCTTGACCGCTCAGCCCTTTTTTATCCATAATGCCAAAAAGCTTGATCGAATTTGCCAAGCCACTGCTATTGCAACATATAGCTACAGCATAATAAAGAGGTTACAATGTATTTAGACAGTTTTTTGGATGCACGTGATATCTGCGTAAATCCTGATATCCAAAACAAGGAACAAGCATACAGCATGCTTGTGGATTTGATTTGTCGCAATCATAAATTGCCCATCTGTGGCGAAGACCTCTTGCAAAGGCTCTTACAGCGGGACGCGGAGGCACCCACCGCCTATCCCTCGGGCATCGCCATCCCCCATATCCGCATGGATGATTTTGATGACATTCTGGTGGCGATAATGTTTTTGCCCCAGCCGCTTATGTTTGGCGAAACCAAGGTTTCCTGGGTGGTTTTGATCATCACAGACAAGACCAGCTCCAAAATCTACCTCAATCTCGTGGCTGCCCTGATGGCGCTTTCCAAGGATACAGCCTCAGTGCAAGCACTCACCACTGCGGAAGATGCTCATGCCGCCTTCAGCATCATCAAAAAACTGGGCATCTCCATCAAGATAGACCTCTATGTGGCAGACATTATGTGTATCAACACCGTCACCATCCCCCCGGAAGCCACGCTTCGGGAACTCATCCGCGTGATGGGAATGCACAGCCTCGCCGGCTTGCCCGTGGTGGATGAGGCGGGCATGTTTGTGGGAGAGGTGAATATCCTCAGCCTGCTCAAAGTGGGTATCCCAGAATACCTTACACGGATGGACAACCTCGATTTTCTGGTATCTTTTGAACCCCTGGAACGGCTTTTGGAACAGCAGGACGAGCTGCAGGTAAAAGACATCATGACCCTCCAGCCCATCATCCTAAAGCCGGAAACCTCCATCATGGAGGCAGTGAGCGAAATGATCAAGCACGACAAACGCAGTATGAGCGTAGTGAAGGATAACAGGCTGATGGGCGTGGTGACGGCAAAAGACATATTTCATAAGGTAATTCAGGCATAAAACAATGACCATAATGATGTTAATCACCCTGTTTGTCTTCGTGATGACTTATATATTTATCATCATGGAGTGGATGAACAAAATGCTTGCCGCCATGATAGGCGGTTTTTTGATTGTACTCACGGGCATAATCCACCAGCAAGATGCCCTGATGGCAGTGGATTGGAACGTTATCTTTTTCCTGATCGGCATGATGCTGGTCATCTCCGTGCTCAAAAAGACCGGTGTCTTTATGTATATCGCCATCCGCACCGCCAAAATCGCACGTGGCAAACCCATCGTAATTATGACCCTGATGTTTGTGATCACGGCTGTGCTCTCGGCGTTTTTGGGCAGTGTGACCACGGTGATGATCTTGGTGCCCATCGTGCTCTTGATCTGTGGAGAATTGAAGATTACGCCCATTCCCTTCATCATCACCATGGCAATCGCCTCCAATATGGGAGGTACTGCCACAATGGTGGGCGATCCTCCCAATATCATGATTGGCTCTGCCACAGATTACACTTTCCTGGATTTCCTCTTCAATCTCACCCCGCCCGTGGTGATCATCACAAGCGTAAGCGTGGCAATGATCTGGCTGATGTATCGCAATAAGATGAAGGTGAGCATGCAAAACCGCGCCCGCCTGCTCAGCTATCGTGAAGATACACTTATCACAGACAAGAAATTGCTCCTTCGCAGCAGCATCGTTTTGCTGTTGATGCTGATAGCGCTTGCCTTGCAGGGCATTCTAAAGATAGAAACAGCCACCATCGCCATGACCGCCGGACTCGCCCTCTTGGTGATGAGCAATCCCAAACAGGTGGAAAGTGTATTGATAAACGATGTGGACTGGGTGACCATCTTCTTTTTCATCGGACTGTTTATGATTGTGGAAAGCCTGGTAGTCACTGGCTTTATCGATATCATGGCAAAAGGTATCATCAATGCATCAGGAGGAAGGCCCAAAGCCGCATCCATGCTCATCCTCTGGCTTTCCGGTGCCCTTTCTGCCATCATCGATAACGTCCCCTTCGTGGCTGCCATGATTCCCATGGTGCAAAAAATGAGCACTTATATCAACAACCCCACAGCCATGCACCCCATTTGGTGGTCTTTATCCCTGGGAACCTGCCTGGGTGGTAATGGAACCTTAGTGGGAGCCTCTGCAAACATCGTGGCAGTGGGCATAGCCAGCCGCAATGGATTTCGGATATCTTTTAGGCAGTTCACTCAAATCGGCATTATTTTCACCTTCAATTCCCTCTTGATTTCCTCTGTTTATCTGCTGGT
>JAAYQD010000214.1 GCA_012519465.1 Candidatus Cloacimonadota bacterium | reverse complement strand
TTATTAATCGCGAGCGGTAGCGAGCCTATAATTCGTGTCAATTCGTGTAATTTGTGGTTAAAAAACTGCGAGCGCAACAATCCTCACGGATAAATAAGCGTACAATCCTGTTGCACATTCACCCAATAGGCTTTACCCGGCTGCAGGCTGCTGAGGTTTTGTGAACCACCAGCACTCCAAAATCCATCCATACTACGCACTTCCAACAAGCGGGAAGAGATGCTGGATAGAGCTGTCAACACGCCTAACTGCTCCTGAGGCAGATAAGCCACCAGGTTCCAGCCGGCTTTCAAGGATATGGGATTGGCAGCGCAGGAGATGGGCTCGCCCACTATTTCCAAACTGCCACCACCAAGGGAATTGAGCCAATACCCCTTGCCGGGTTCAAAGGCGGTGATGGTGTTGAACACTGCATCCACGGTGCCCATATAGCTATGGGTTTGCGTTTTGATCTGCTGCACGCTGTTGCGGGCACCAAAGGCATCTGCAAACGCTGGATTGGCAGGCATCACATTCAGGCTGATGAGGTTCCAGCCATTATTCAGACTAATGGTCTGGGAGTGGGGAATCTCGCCGAAGGTGATGGATAAGGGTGTCTTTTGGTTGGCATAGACGGTGACGGGCACTATCTGGGGGGCATAGCCGGCAGTTTCCACCAAGAGGCTATAGGTTCCCGGGCTCAGGTAGCGGTAGAAACAGCCATTGAGGGGGTCAGTATCCACGATGGAATCGTTGTTATCATGATTTTGCACGGTGATGACAGCATCCAAGGGATTGCCCCAAGCGTCTTTCACCACGCCGTGAATGCCATAAAGGGCTTCTTCCAGATAGCTGAGCATGGCATCATAGTTGTAGTTCCAATAATTGGGCATGGTGCTGGCTGCGGGCATCTTGGTGCGGGAGCACTCGATGGTCACCTCGCGTCCGTTGCGGGTATAATTCATCCAATCCTGCCTGCCACCGGAGATCATATACCAATCGCAGCCTCTCACGATGCCGTTGGAAGTGAGAGTGGCAAAATAGTTGGAAGAGCCATTGGCCTGTGCCTTGGAGGCATAGATCAGGCTGGAGGAGATAAACCAATCATCATCCGGATGATAGGAGGAGATATAATCCCAAGGGTAATTCACCACCTCTTCGCCGCCATGGAAATTGGCGCCAAACACGAAGTGATGGGCATTGGCAAAATCCATCATTGCCTGTGTTTCCGGCTGGATGGGTCCCGTGTTTGTGCTACCATTGGGCTTGGGATAGTTGCGGTTGAGGTCATATCCGTTTTGATTGGCGCGGCGGGCGCTGGCAACGGTATGGTTGCCGCCATAATAGGTGCCGTCAGGATTGGTATTGGGTCCTATATATAGCTGCATGCTATTTACGATATTGGTGATGCGGGGATCGCTGCCGTATTGGCTGAGCAGGGTGTCGATCAGCCTCAGCATCAGCATTTTGCCGGTGAGTTCATCCCCGTGCATGGTGCTGGTGAAGAGCACTTCCGGTTCGTCTTCATGCACGTTTACATTATCCGAAATCTTGGCTATCAGGATGCTGCGCCCTGCCACCGTGGTTCCCACATTGTAAATCTTGCAAAGATGGGGGTAATTGGCGGCAAAGGCGTTCATTATGGATATATAGGCATCGTAGGTGGGATACGCATCCCAAGAGCGCATCTGGCTCTTATTAGCTGCCATTTCCACAGGGAATTCTGAGGAGGGAGCTGGCAGAATCTCATAGCGATAGCCCATTTGGCTAAAGTCTTCCCATTCCCAATCGTTGGCATAGGCATACACCCAGTGGCCTCTCACTTTATCGATGGAAATGTGGTGGGTAAGCTCTTGCAGCTCGCTCTTGTCCGCAAGCTGAAAGCGGAAGTAGTACTGATTCCACTCCCCTGCCACGAGGGGCAGGGAGAGTAGAATCAGGATAATGATGTATATATGTTTTTTCATACGTTTATTTGGCGATGCCACCTGTGATGGCTTTCACACGGTAGAACATCCTGTCACCCAGGTAGTTATCGGTATAGCTGGTACCAGGTATCGTGGTAATATGCTGATAACCGCCGTAAGGATCTGTGCTGCGCCAGATCTGGTATTGATCGGCGTTGGGCACGGCGTCCCACTGGATTTTCATGCCAGTGGCGGTCATTTCATAGACGTTAATCACGGGTGCATCCAGGCTGATGAGGGTGGAGGCGTTCAGAGGCAGCGGTGCGCTTGCGCCGATGAGGTCTCCAAAGCCGGGGTTGATGGTTCCCGTGATGGGATAGCTGTTTCCGTCTGCATAGTTGTAGAGCATAAAGCTGACGGTTTCATTTG
>JAAYQD010000213.1 GCA_012519465.1 Candidatus Cloacimonadota bacterium | reverse complement strand
GAGGCGGGAGCCACTCCCGGAGATGCCAACAGCTCTCCCATCCAAATTCCACAGGAACAATCCCAACCTGTGGCGGTGTATGGCAGCCCCTGCAAAGCCAGAGATGGGGAACATATCTTCGTTGCCTGGCAGTTTCCGGATGGAGATTATCACGTCACCTGCAAAGTCTTTACCCGCAGTGGCTCCCTGGTGCGCGTGCTTGCCAATAATACACTTTTCTCCAATACTGGTATGCTGACATGGGATGGACTAGGTCAATCTGGCGGCTACGTATCCCGCGGTCTGTATTATATCAAGTGGGAATCGCGCCGTTCCGACGGCAGCAAGGTGATGCACCGGCTGTTCAGCGTGGCTGTGAGGGATTGACAAGTGATAAATGTGTTGACATTTCCGGCCAAATGACGATATTGGCAAAAAGACAGTTTTATTAAGGGAGAGATGTGATAAACAATTTGGTTTCTGATGCGCTCTTGATGCCGCAAATCTATGATGAGATAGGCATTGCTGGTGCATACATGGAAGAGCTGAAACGCCAATGGCTGAAGGCGGAACAAGGGACGATTCATGCCCCTTACCCTGCCACGGGCAGGCTGATGGCACGCCTGAAAGACAAGCCTCAAGAGTGGGAGCAGGCACGCTGGCTATTGGGCAACCTGCCCAAGATCCCCGCCTTTGGGGATAGTCAACAGCAGCCCTTTGCCATCCATGAACTCTTCCTCATCAAAGAATTTCTCTTCCACTACTCTCAGCTGCAGCTTTTCAGCCAGCGGACACGCCTCTTTGGGCGTGCCCTGCCGGATTTGTCACCCATCTTCACCAGGCTTGATCCCGAAGGCTCTGCATCGCCCACCTTCCTCTTGGGTCCTGCCTTTGGCAAGGATTTGGCAAGCGTGGGAGCACGCCGACTGGAGCTGGAACGGCAATTGGAAGCTGCCCGCAACGCCCATTTGGAAAAGGCAGCCGCCCAGCTGGAGGTCAGCCAGCCTTTGCAGGAATTCATCGTTCCCCGCTCCGATAAGAAGCTGTGTCACAAGCTGAACCACAGCAACCACTTTGCCTTGGTGAGCGAGAGCGTTGCCAACCTCAGATTCCGCCTGCGCGATGACGCCGCCAGCCTGAAGATCCTGAAGCAACTGGATAAGCTGGAAGAGCGGAGGATCAGGGCGGAAAACAAGGCTTTGGAGAGGCTGAGCCTCTATCTCTGGCGCCAATTACCACGCTTTTTGATGGCACTGCGGCACCTGCAAAAGGCGGCATTGCACTTTATCTTGGCAGATTTTGCCTGCCGCTTTGATTGCATTATCCCTAATCTGGGAGCCGCCAATATTCGTATCAAAGGCGCCATCAACCTCCCTTTGAAACGGCATCTGGACAAACAGGGACGGCGCTACCAGCCCATCGATCTGATGTTTGAAGCCCGTGGCAACCTCATTACAGGACCTAATATGGGGGGCAAAAGCTGTGCCCTGCAGACTTTGGGACAATTGGCGCGCCTTTCTCAATTGCGTGTGCCTCTGCCCTGTGAAAAGGCACAACTGCCACACTTTGACAATATCTGGCTGAATCAGGACGATGCCTCGCAGGGGGCGGATCTTTCCGCCTTTGGACAGGAGGTGGTCTCCTTTGGCACTGCCCTGGAAATGCCGGGACGCACACTGATCCTCTTGGATGAATTTGCCCGCGGCACCAACCCCAGTGAGGGGGAGGCTCTGCTGTGTGCCGTATTGCGCTACCTCTCTGCAAGTGAACACTTTGTGGTGGCTGCCACCCACTTTACCGCTCCGGCATTGCTATCTGAACTTGCCCAATTTGCCATCGCCGGACCCAATCTGGATGACATCTTGCAAAAGGATATTGCCGGGCTTAGCCCCACCCAGCGTTTACGGCTGTTCTCCCAGAATATGGATTATCGCCTAAAGCGTTTGGCAAAGGGCAAAAAGCCTCCTCACAGCGCCATTGCCGTTGCCCGTCTCCTGGGCTTTGATGAAGACATACTTTCTCTCATAAACACAAAAGGATAATTAATGAGCCATATCCCCATCCATGAAGCCGCAGATATAGTTTCCGAAGTGGGGCGCATCCTGCTTTCCAGCGGTGCCACCACCAACCGGGTGGAACTGATGATGCGCAAGGCCGCCACCTGCTTTGGCTATGGCAAGACGGAGGCGTATGTGACCCCCACGGGCATCTTTATCACGGTCTCCGATGGCTCTGATAAACAAACCACCAGCGTGCAGCGCATCGAAGGACGCCGCAACGATCTGGGCAAAATCTCCGCCATCAGCCATCTGATCAACAGGCTGCAAATGGAATCCTGTAAAGCCGAAAGCCCCAGCATGAGTGTCACCAAGCTGCGTGCGGAGCTGTATAAGCTGGATAATTTCAAGCCCTGGCCGGCGTGGTTTCAGATCTTCAGCGGCGGCACCACCTCCGGCTTTTTCTGCCTGCTCTTTGGCGGCAGTTGGCTGGAATTTGCCGTTGCCTATCTGGTGGGCGTCTTGGTGACAGGTGCCATGCGCCTTGCGGGGATGGCAAAGCTGAATAACTTTCTCTTGAACGCCTTGGGCGCCGCTCTGGTGGTGATCTTTGCCAAAACCCTGGATATTTGGGTGCCCTATATCAAGATCGACAATATCATCATCGGCGGGATAATGCTCTTGGCACCGGGATTATCGATGGTAAATGCCATCCGTGACACCATGAGCGGAGATCTGGTAAGCGGCACCGCCCGCGGTGTGGAAGCGGTCTTTATCGCCGTGGCAATTGCCGCCGGCAGTGGCACCATGCTAAAGCTGTGGGATCTCTTGGGATATTAGATCATGGATAGCCCTTTCAATCATCTCACTTTGATGCAATTCTGCTGGGCATTCCTTTCCATCAGCGGCTTTTGCGTGCGCGTCAATCTCCGGGGTTTCAAGATCTTCTTTATCGCCGTGGCTGCCGGACTTGATTGGGCGGTGTATCTGATTATCTTATATTATACCAGATCGGTGCTGCTCTCGGTATTCGTTGCCACTACATTGGTAGCGATATATTGTGAGATCGTGGCAAGGCTATGCAAGACGCCGGTCTCGGTATTCGTCACCTGCGCCATCATACCCTTGGTGCCGGGGCGCAGCCTTTTTTATGCGATGCAGGCTTATATCTCGGCAGATAGAGCCTTGGCATCAAACCATATAGCTGATGTGCTGCTGATTGCGGGAACCATTTCCATCGCCATTGCCATCGTGGCTTCCATCACCAATCTCAGCATGCGGCTGATGAATAGATTTTAGGAGAATTTAATAAACAATGAATAAATCTGCAAAACAGAAAAGCATGGAACAACGCATCCTCAAACGCCTCAAAGGCAAACCCTTGGAGGCTGCAAGGCTGCTGTTTGCAAATCCCGATCTGCAAGCCCTGCAGGAATATGCCAATGTGGTATCCATCAAGCGTTTGGGCTTCAACGATCATGGTCCAGTCCACATGCGCAAGGCGATGTTTAATAGCATGCGTATGTTTGAACTCCTGCACGATGCGGGAATAGAAATGAACCTGGAAAAGGAGGGCGTGGGCACTGCCGAAGATTCTCTCACGGCGGTGATCTTGGCATCATTCCTGCACGATTTGGGCATGAGCATCGCGCGGGATTCACACGAAATATTGAGCATCCAACTGGCTTTGCCCCATATGGATGCCATCTTGGATAAGATATTGGAACCGGATGAATATATGCGCAAAACCGCCATCCGCTCCATCGCCATTGAAGGTATTTATGGGCACATGGCCACCCGGCGCATTCACAGTCTGGAGGCAGGCTTGGTATTGATTGGTGACGGCAGCGACATGGAAAAAGGCCGCGCCCGCATCCCCACCATCCTCTCCATGGAGCCCCGCGTGGGAGATATCCACCGCACCTCCGCCTCTTCCATCCAGAAGGTTTCCTTTGGCAAGGGAACGGAAAAACCCATCTCCATCAAGGTGCTGATGAGCTCCTCCGTGGGTTTTTTCCAGATCGAAGAAGTGTTTTATCCCAAGATTAAAAATAGCCCCGTGAAACCCTATATAGAGCTATATGCCGGCGTGATCGACGAAGAATTGTTGCGCTATTTATAGTGGTGCGGGGAATAATAATTGCATGTCATATAAGTATATATAGTTCTTTTTGCTCTCATCCCTTTTCGGGAAGACCAGATGTCCGCTGCCGGGGTGCCTCGTGCGCCTTGGGAGAGGAAAGTCCGGACACCACAGGGCGGGATACTTCCTAACAGGAAGGTGCAGCAATGCACAGCCAGCTCCACAGAAACAAACCGCCGAGAGTCTTATCTGATGTAAATCCGTTGTGAGACCACGGTTTTTAATTTTGGGAGACTCTTTGGCAAGGGTGAAATGGTGGTGTAAGAGACCACCGGCGATGACGGTGACGACATCGGCCAGGAAAGCCTTATCCGGTGCAATGCCAAATAGGG
>JAAYQD010000212.1 GCA_012519465.1 Candidatus Cloacimonadota bacterium | reverse complement strand
GATGGCGTCCGAGATTTCCTCCACGGAAAAGCCGATGTGTTTGATGGCAGCGCCCAAGACCACGATATTCATAGCTCTGTTTGCCTTCACATCTTTGGCGATGGTATCGGCATCAATGAGCACGTGATTGGGTTGACGTGTGATTTCGCCATAAATCTTTTCCAAATTAGGATAGACGGCGATGTTTTCAAAGGGAGTGCGATTTGCGATAATCCAGCCTTCTTTGCTGAGGTAGGGCAGATAACGCAAGGCTTCCATTGGCTCCACGCTGAGGATCATATCAGCACCGCCAAAAGGAATGAGATCGCTCCAAATGGGTTGATCGGAGAGACGCAGGTGGGATTGGACGTCTCCGCCGCGCTGGCTCATGCCATGCACTTCCGCTTGCTTCAGATGCCAGCCGCGTTTGATGGCGGCTTGTCCCAGGATGGCTGCTATGGTAAGGATTCCCTGTCCTCCCACGCCGGCAAGTATGATGTCCTTTTTCATGCCTTTTTCTCCCTTAACTTCATGTTTTTCTTCTTGAGCGTCTGCACGCATTCACGGCGGGGTATTATCACAGAAACGCCTTCATAGGCAATCTCTTCCTTGTAAATCTGCACCATTTCATCCCAGTTCTTTTTGATGGGGAAGAATGTTCTGATATGATCGGGATGCACGCCCAATCCTTTGCAAACCTCTTCCAGCTTGCCAAAGGCGGTGTATTCCTGTCCTCCAGTCATTCCTGTGGTGAGGTTATCCAAAATCACTATCACCACGTTGGTGTTTTCATAGATACAATCCATGAGGCCAGTCATACCGGAGTGAGTGAAGGTGGAATCGCCAATCACCGCGATGGCGGGATACAGCCCTGCATCTGAGGCACCTTTTGCCATGGTGATACTGGCGCCCATATCCACACAGGAATTGATGGCATTATAGGGAGGCATAAAGCCCAGGGTATAACAGCCGATATCGCTGAACACATGACCGCGCCCATACTCTTTGATGGCTTCATTGAGCGCCAAAAAGCTATCCGCATGAGGACAGCCCACGCACAAGGCGGGAGGTCTGGGTGCCACGATCTCGGGGATGTCTTCGCCATAGGTATCAGGCAAGCCCAAAGCACGTGCCACTTTGTTGGGATTCAGCTCGCCATCCCTATCCAAGGTGCCGTCCAGGCGTCCTTTGATGGGCTTCGTGCCGCTGAATGCCAAACCTTTGATCATCTCTTCCACCACAGGCATTCCCTCTTCCAATACCAAGACGCTGTCACACTTGTCATAAAGCTGTCGGATAGCCTTGTCTGGTATGGGATATTGACAAATCTTGATCACGGGATAGGGGACAGGCTTTTCGCCATACACATCCCGCAGATAGTTGTAGGCAAGCCCTGTGGTGATAATGCCCAGGGAGGTATCCGCAGCATCCAGTTTGATCTCGTTAAATGGGGAAGCTTCTGCTTCCTGAACAAACTCAGGCTGCAGGCTGATCAGGTGTTTATACTTCTTTCTGGCAATGGCAGGCAACAGCATAAATTGGAAGATATCCTCCGGCTTTTTCATGCTGTTCTGAGGCAGGGGATCCCTTCTCACCACTCCGCTACGGGAATGGGAAAGACGCGTGGTGAGCCTTATCATCACAGGTATGCGATACTTTTCGGAAAGTTCAAAAGCCCAAAATGCCATATCATAACATTCCTGCTGATTGGAGGGTTCCAAGATGGGAATCATGGCAAATTTGCCATAGAGCCTGGAATCCTGCTCGTTTTGGGAAGAGTGCATCGAAGGATCATCGGCTACGGTGACCACCAATCCGCCATTGGCACCTGTGAATGCTGAATTCATAAAGGGATCGGCAGCCACGTTCAATCCCACATGCTTCATACAAACCATGGCTCGTTTGCCGGCATAGCTCATGCCAATGGCAGATTCCATGGCTGTCTTTTCGTTGGAACTCCATTTGCTGTGCACATTACCAGCGGCTGCTTGCTTGCTGCGCTGCGCATACTCCACGATTTCAGTGGATGGAGTGCCGGGGTAGGCATAGAATCCAGAGATTCCAGCATCCAGCGCACCTTGCGCCAGAGCCTCATCGCCCAGTAACATCAGTTTTTCCATCAGTTACTCCTTTTTCTATTTTTTTAATTATCAAATTACTTTATCCCACTATGTCGGGTGTGTGACTTCTTGAGGGTGTGGCAAGAAAATCACAAAAGCCACCAAAACTCAGACTGGGGAATTAAGTCAAGGAATTTCGGAAAAACGAGCCCACTTTTGCAGTACTTTTACCCGCAATTGGAAGCTGGAATCTCTCTTCAAATACCGGTATATGATGCGCTATTGGCTACCCCACCTCACATCTTGATTACTTTTTGCATGATCTGGGTTTGGCTACCTTGGATCCTGAGCAGATACACGCCTGCCGGATTGTTTTTACCGTCCCAGCTTATCGTTTGATTGCCCGCCTGCAGATATCCCAAATCCTGCTGATCAATGAGGCGTCCTCGGATATCATACACAGCCACCTGCAGTCTCTGTGGGGCTTTATTGTCAAACTGCAGGGAAAGCTGGTCTTTGAAAGGATTGGGATATACGT
>JAAYQD010000211.1 GCA_012519465.1 Candidatus Cloacimonadota bacterium | reverse complement strand
GCCTCTGACGGCGTTGTGTTGGTAAAAGTTATTGATGTCGTTGTAGATATTCTCGATGCGGGAAAGGGCATATTTGAGGAGGCGTCGGGAGCGGCGGATGCCCACATAGCCGTGCATGATGGTGCCGATGATCTCGCGGTTGTGGGAGATCACCACCCTTTCGTTTTCGTTGAATTCTTCCATCCTCTTCCATTCGGGGATCATGGGAAATTCTATTTCTTCATCCAAAGAGGGGTGGTTGGCAGCGCGCCAGGCTATTACCAGGGCTTCCAAGAGGGAGTTTGATGCCAGGCGGTTGGCGCCGTGCAAGCCGCTGCAAGCCACTTCTCCGGCGGCAAAGAGATTGTGGATATCGGTGAGGCCATCAATCGTGGAGAGTATCCCTCCGCAAAAATAATGGGCGGCAGGAGCCACGGGGATGGGGTCTTTGGTAAAATCTATGCCGTATTCGAGGAGGCGGTTTTCTATATAGGGAAAGTGTGTCCTTAGCTTATCTGCAGGGATGGCGGTGGCATCCAGATAGCAAAACTTTTCGCCACGGCGCTTCAGCTCTGTATCTATGGCACGGGAAACTATATCACGCGGGGCGAGGTTGCCCATGGGGTGATATTCTTCCATAAAGGCTGTGCCATCACCCAGCCTCAGGATGGCGCCTTCTCCGCGCAGGGCTTCTGTGATGAGGAAGGTGTCGCCGGAAGGGGTCCAAAAGGCTGTGGGATGAAACTGGACAAACTCCATATTCGCCAGGCGTGCTCCGGCAAGGCGCGCCATTGCCATGCCGTCTCCCGTGGCTACGTCGGGGTTTGTATTGTGGGCATATATCTGGGATGCGCCTCCGGTTGCCAGCATGGTTTTGCGGGCTCTAAAGAGGATTACTTCATTTTTATCAAGATCCAAAGCGTATGCGCCCCAACAGGATATGCCCGGCACAAAGCCTTCATCCTGCATCACATGGTGTTGGGTGACGAGGTCTATGGCAAGGTGGTTTTCAAAGATATCGATCTGGGGGTTTTCCCGGCAGCGTGCCGTGAGCGCCTGCATGATCTGATGTCCGGTGGAATCTGCCGCATAAGCCACCCGGCGATGGCTGTGCCCGCCTTCACGGGTGAGGGAGAGGTTTTCCAGCCGTTTGTCATAATTGGGATCGCGACGGGTAAAATCCGTTCCCTGATCGATGAGGTATTGCATGAGGCGGGGTCCCTCTTGGATAATCTTGCAGATCACTTCCTTTTTGCCTAATTCGGCACCGGCTTCATAGGTATCGGCACAGTGGCGGGCAAAGGAATCCGTGGCGTCCAAAACAGCGGCAATGCCACCCTGGGCGTATTCGGTGTTGCAATCGTAAAGACTTTTTTTGGTGACGATTGCCACGCGTCCCTTCTTGGAAGCTTCCAGGGCAAATACCAGGCCGGCAATGCCGGAGCCCAACACCAAAAAGTCATAGTATTTCATTGTTACCTTCTATCTTTGCCATCACCAGAGCGTCTTCCGGTGGTGATTGATAATACCCTTTGCGCACTCCCAGATAGCGGAAGCCGTGTTTGAGGTATAGATTTCTGGCGGCGCGGTTTGAGGGGCGCACATCCAAAAAAACCTTGCAGATGCCCACTTCTTTGAACATCCTCAGGGTATGGCGCAGCAGTTTGCTGGCATAGCCACGGCGTTGGAAATCCGGATGGATGCCGATGCTGGCGATGCTGGCTTCATCCAGCGCCACGATATTGATGATATAGCCGATGATGAGGTCGCCTTCCAGCGCCACATAGGAAAACTGATAATCCGGTATCTCGAATGCTTCGGCAGGCCAGGGGTCTTCAAAGCACAGGGCTTCCAGCTCCACAATGCGCTCGATATCGCCTTTTCGGATGCCTCTAAAAGTGAGCACGGCGTATCTATGTGCCTCACATCTTTTCCGGTGCGCTGATGCCCATCAAATCCAGCACCAAAGCCAGGCTCATCCTCACGGTGTCTATCAACAGGAGGCGCGCTTTGGAGAGGTCTTTGCTGCGGGGGTTTACCACCTGGAACTTGTTGTAATAACGGTGGAAAAGGCTGCACAGCTCTTCCGCATAGGTGGCAAGACGGTGTGGTTCGCGATGAAGTGCCACCATCTCCAAGAGTCCGGGGAGGTCTGTCATCTTGCGGATCAAAGCCAATTCCTCGGGCTTGTTCAGCTTTTGAATCAGCTCTTTCTTGTAAGCCTTGGGCAGGATGCGGTCTTTCTTTGCCTTTTTCACGATGCTGCAGATGCGGGCATGGGCGTATTGGCAATAGTAAACGGGGTTTTCGTTGTTTTGCTGCAGTGCCAATTCCAAGTCAAAATTGAGGTGTGCGCTGGCTTTGCGGGCCAGGAAGAAATAGCGGGCGGCGTCTTTGCCCACCTCGTTTACAAGGTCATCCATCGTCACAATCTTGCCGGCGCGCTTGCTCATCTTTACGCGCTCTCCGCTTTCAAAGAGGTTCACCTGTTGCAGATAGATGATTTCCAGCATTTCATCGTCATATTTGAGGGCTTTGAAGGCGGCTTTCAACCTGGGAACGTAGCCATGATGATCAGGACCAAAGATATCGATGAGGGAGGTGTAGCCACGCTGGATCTTGGTGAGGTGATAGGCAAGATCGGGCACAAAATAGGTGATGGAGCCATCGCTCTTCATCAAGACGCGGTCTTTGTCGTCTCCATAATCTGTGCTGCGAAACCAGATGGCGTCTTCCTTTTCATAGGTGCAATTTGCCTCTGTGAGATAGCTGAGCACCTCTTCCACCACGCCTTCGGCACGCAGGGTCTTTTCTGATACCCAGCCATCAAAGACCACGTCAAACTTTTCCAGGCTGAGGCGCTGCATCTCCAAAAGCTCGGAGAGGGCAAATTCCTTCAGATGGTCCATGCGGTC
>JAAYQD010000210.1 GCA_012519465.1 Candidatus Cloacimonadota bacterium | reverse complement strand
GCATTCAATGTCGCTCACTACCGAACGTTTAAATGCTTCACTATAAATCAGTCGTGGTTTCTTTTGTTTCATAATTCTACTCCTAATAAGGTGAACTATGTGTCAACCAATTTAAGGACGGGTCAGCGCTTGCCCATTAGCCTCCTTTGTACCACCCTTGTCTCACCCTTGTCGAAGCAAAGGAGAGACAAGGGTGGTTAATGGGCAAGGCATCAGGATTCAGGCAGCAAACACTCCTCATCGTTATTGCGTACGCTATTCACCCTCTTGGAGACGGGATACATATCCAGCGGTACTTTGCCAGTGCTAATAAGAATTTCTTGCATCTGGATTTGATCTTGGTTGCTGTGATGTAGCCATTCCAAAGCCTGTTCTTGGTTCAAGATGGCAGGCATGCGGTGATGGATGGGCTGCATAAAGCTATCAGCATCCAAGGTGATGAGCGCCAAAGATGGGATATAGCTGCCATCCGCCCCATACCAGGCGTCATAGATTCCTGCCATCAGGATGGGGTGGTTATCTGCAGCATGGATGAAGAAGGGTTGTTTATCGCTCTGCCGCCATTCATAAAACCCAGTGGCTGGCACCAGACAGCGTCTTCTTTGTAATGCACCACGAAAGCTGGGCTTGTTATCCAGACTGTCGTTACGGGCATTGATGAGGGCATATTTGGGCAGCTCCCTGCTCCAGGAGGGGATGAGCCCCCATCTGAAGTGTCCTATATAGGCTCCCGCATCCTGGCTCACGATGGCTGCCACCGTGTGCGTGGGGGCTACGTTGAAATTAACCGAAATCTGTTCGTCTGCTTCCCTCAGCCTCAGCTCGCGCTGCAGCTTTACAAGCTGGTCATGTTTTATTACCTGGGCAAATCTTCCACACATGGCATCAAGCTCCTTTTGGAATTGACAAAAATCATAAGACGCTGTTTTGTGCAAGCAAAATAAATGATAGAAAGAAACAGGAGTGTAGAGAATGGCAAAGAGATTTGATATAGACGCTGTGATGGCGGCATTGGGCAAGCACTTTGTGGAGGTAAAGACCCCGATTGTAGACCTCATCCAGGTGCAAACAAAGGATCCTTTCAAGGTATTGGTAGCCACCATCCTGAGCGCCAGAACCAAGGATGAAACCACCGCCAAGGCATCAGCCGCCCTATTTGAACACGTGCAAGACCATCATGACTTGAGGAAGCTAAGTTTTGATGAAATAGACAGATTGATCTGGCCGGTGGGGTTTCACCGCCAAAAGAGTACATATCTGATGAATTTACCCGATGTATTGGACAAGGAATTTGGCGGCAAGGTGCCCAGTGAGATAGATGACCTCTTGAAGCTGCCCGGAGTGGGGCGCAAAACCGCCAATCTGGTAAGGGCGGTAGCCTTTTCCCTGCCTGCCATCTGCGTGGACGTACATGTGCACCGCATCAGCAACCGCTGGGGATACATCTCCACCAAAAACCCTCTGGAAAGCGAAATGGCACTGAGGGAAATCCTGCCTCCCAAGCATTGGCTGGATTATAATTCGTTCGTGGTGGCTTTTGGGCAAAACCTCTGTTTGCCCCGCAAGCCGAAATGCTCAGAATGCCCTATTTATGACTATTGTGCGCGAATAGGAGTGAATTAGAAAGGAGGGACTCAAAACTCCAGATTGATGGTGACAGGACCATCATTTAACAGCTCCACCTGCATATCCTCGGCAAAGATGCCTGTTTGGATGGGGATGCCCTGCTGGCGGATTTTGGCTACAAATAGATCGAATAATTCCCTTGCCTTTTGGGGATGGGCGGCATGGGTAAAATCAGGACGGCGCCCGCGGCTGCAATTTGCATAGAGGGTAAATTGGGAGATGGCAAGGATGGCGCCTTTGGTATCCAGCAAAGAGAGGTTCATCTTGCCGGCGTCATCGCTGAAGATCCTGAGCTCCAATATCTTGCGGATGGCTGTATCCAATACATCCACCTCGTCCATATCACCAAAGCCTACCAGCACCATCAAGCCTTCCTCGATGGTGCCCACCAGCTCGTCTCTCACCCGCACCCGGGCATATTTTACCCTTTGTAAGGTAACGCGCATCAATCTGACCTGAAGTGGTGCACTTTCCAACAGCCGGCATCATCAATCCACACGGAACCTTCCTCAAAGGGAGGAATCATGATGGCTACGCGGCCACGCTTGACCCCAGGGCGGATAAAGCCTGCGCTGATAGATTCTTTGCTCCATTCCGGCTGGGTTTTGATCTTCTTTTTGAAGCTGTTATAAATCTTGCCGTTCTCTTTGAAGGCTATAAAACGCAGCTCCACTTCCGGCATTTCCGGGGAGTTGCTGCGTACGGCAGAGCTGATATAATATCCTCCATAACGAATCACTTCAAAGGAATCTGAGATCAGGATAACGGCATGGTCTGAGGCATCTATGCGCACAGAGGTTTTGCCATCCATGGCATTGGCGGTATCTATCACAATCTTGCCCAATTCCTGATCTGGAGGATCAGTATCTACCCGCCAGCCGCGCAAGGCAGTTTGGGGGTCCAGAGAATAGGGGTTGAAGCTGGGGTTGGTGAGCAGATTGATCTTATCCTGGGTCTGAGCTTCCGTGAATGTGAGGCTGGATCTTACTATGCAAGAGCTTAGCAGCATCGCAATCAGAATTAATAGTAGCATTAGTTTTTTGGTCATTTCATAAATCCCCTTTCGTTTAAATATTTAAGTACCACGCCTACCGTCAATGCGTTGATTAGTAGGCTGGATCCACCATAACTGATAAATGGCAAGGGTATTCCAGTTGCAGGAACCAAGCCAATATTCATACCAATATTGATGAAGGTCTGGAATAATAGATAAGCCAGGATGCCGGCAGTGGCTATTTTCCTTTCTCTTACCTTGATATCACCCATGGCGTTGATCAGCTTCCAAAAGAATAGCGCAAACACACCCAGCAGCAAGAGACTGCCCAAAAAGCCAAATTCTTCGCCAATCACAGAAAAGATAAAATCCGTATGGTGTTCGGGCAGGAAGTTCATATTCTTTTGCGTTCCCTGCAGCCAGCCTTTGCCGATGATTTCACCACTGCCCACCGCTATCTTGGATTGGATGATGTGGTATCCTGCACCCAGGGGATCACGCATGGGATCCAAGAAGGTGAGGATGCGGTTTTGCTGGTAATCCTTGAGACTATTCCAAAACACAGGCATGATAAGTGCCAAGAATAGATTGAAGATTCCGGAAATGGTGATGGTGACCCAAGATAGGCGCATGCGCACCAAGAGAAAAACAAACAAGCCCATCCATAAGATCACACCTATCCAATGAACGGAACTGATGATGCTGATCACCGGTGAGATAATTAACAATAGGTAAAACAGAGGCAGATCCGCCGCCAAATACATTGCCAAAAGCGCAATAATGAAGACCAGGGTGGTGCCAAAATCCGGTTCAATGATGATGAGCGCCACGGGCAGGATGATCAAGCCCAGTCCATAGAGCAATTGTTTGAATTCGTTGAGGTTATCTTTGCTGATAGCCCTTGCCACCATGAGGATGGTAAAGAGCTTTGCGCTTTCTGAGGGTTGGTAATTCAAACCAAACAGGCGGAACCAGCGATGGGCTCCCCCAACGGCTGGGGTGAAAAGCACCACAACCAAAGCCAGTATATTTACCCAATACAGAGGCAGGATGAGCACATCAAATATGGGCATGGGCAGCCTGAGCAGCAGTATAATAGAGACGATCGCCAGACCAACAAAGATGAGCTGCTTCCACCAAAAGCTTTGGGTGCTGCGCTGTTGTCCGATGG